>NZ_WOTN01000002.1:2100000-2350191 GCF_010993745.1 Fodinicola acaciae | reverse complement strand
TCCCAACAGTCTCTCAGCGCTGCCCTCAGGCCGCGCGTCTGGAGCGGCGCGAGCGCCGGTCGCAGAGCCAGGCCTCGCGCATCGCGGCGCGGAAGTCGCCCGGCGGTATGGCGCGCATGACCGCCTCGGCCACCAGCTTCGCCATCGTGTAGCGAGGGTCGTCGGTGAGCGCGCGTGCCGCGCAGTCACCTGCCAAGGTGCAGTCGCCGGCGTTGTACGACTGCACTGCCAGCAGGGTCGCGGCCGGCGCGGCGTACGGGGACGGCAACCGGCGGGTCAGCTGATACCACACGTTTTCGGCGACCTCGGCGAGCGGACTGACCGTCCACCGCAGCGCGCGGTCACGTACGGCGATCAACTGCAG
Source organism: Fodinicola acaciae (assembly GCF_010993745.1). NCBI lineage: Bacteria > Bacillati > Actinomycetota > Actinomycetes > Mycobacteriales > Fodinicola > Fodinicola acaciae. The sequence continues at coordinate 2,349,827 of NZ_WOTN01000002.1, read as the reverse complement.
CGCGGCACCGAGCCGGCCGATCTCGTCGACCGTCAGGTCACGCGGACGGTCGCGACGGCCGATCACAGCGGCGCCGACGATCCGCTCGCCTGCGTCGACCACGGCGCCGCTGCCGGCGGTCGCGGCCAGCCGGTCCTGCTCGGCCAGCGCGGCGTCGAGCGCGGCCCGCACCTCCGACGCGGCGGTCTGGTCGTACGCGATGGACGCGGTCACCGCCGCACGGTCCGGATAGACGACCCGGCCGAGGGCCGCCAGCTCGGCGGCGAACTGGCCGACCAGCGACTGGTCGATCACCTCGCCACCTGGCGGACAGCACCGCGGATTGCGACACCGCAACGACCACCATCGACCGTCGGACACGTGCATCACGTCGACCACCGCCATGCCGGCCTTCCGCGCGGCGACACGTGCCGCCGTGCCGGCGCGCTTCACCACGCTCTTCGGCAGGTCCGACACGACGACCAGGATCGCTTCGACGGAGCTGGCGTGCCGCAGATACGTCGCCATCGCGGCCGCCTGCTCGCGGTAGGGCGGCGGACCGAGGTCGAGCCGCGCGGTCAGCGTGACCCGCTTGTTGGCTCCGATGCCGATGCCGACCAGGCTCTCGGCCGGATGGAAACCCAGCATGTACGGCAGGGCGGCGGCCACCTCGGCCGGACCGCGGAGGCGGATCAGAGTGCGCGGATCGGCGTCCGGAGCGCGTACGCCGGTCGATGGCTGGAGTGGTGAGGTCATGGCTCCAGCATCGGAGCGAATGGCCGTGAATGGTGGACGGGATGACAAATCCGTGGATGACAACTGATGGTGTGGATAACGGTGGAAGCCGGAATTTGTGTGGTATGGCGCCGCATTCCTGTGGATAACGCACGACGCGGTGTCGCCTGAATGCGGCAGAGTTTCGGCATGCCTCCGACACCTACGCGACCTGACGACGCGCCGCCGTACTGGATCCCCCGCGCGGTCACGACCATCCCCGCACTCGTCAACCGCCTCCTCGGCGAGCCCGACTGGCACCGCTCCGGCTGCTCGGTCACCGCGGTGCTGGCCGACGCCACCAAACCGGGACTGTGGCTCGCTCGGCTCGCGCCCGCGCCGTACTGCCTCGGCACCGCACCGGCCGGCAACCCGGTCGAGCCGCTGGTCGCGCAGCTGATCGCGACACACCGCGGCCGCCTCTGGGACAGCTGGCTGGCGCTCGCCGTCGAGCGCAACTCCGTCGCGTACGAGCACTGTGACGTCGGCTGGCTGTACGCGCTGCTCAACGCGGCCGCACTGCACCGCGTACGCGTCGCCGACGTGTCGGTGACCGACCCGGAGCAGACCCGGCTGATGTGCTCGGACGCGCCGGTCCTGACGCTGGTGACCGGCGAGCCCCGCCGCTGGCCGACCGTCCGGAATGCGGTCGACCTCGACCCGGACAGCTGCCTCGACGGCTATCGGCGCAACGGCCTCGGCCAGTGGATCATCCCGCGGCGCTGTCCCGAAGCGAGCTGACCACCGTCACGGCGAGCGCCACGACCGCGACCAGCAGCGCGATCCGCATGCCGGCAAGCAGGCCACCGGCCGCCAACGCACCGAAAACCGCGACGCCGAGCGCCCCGCCAAACTGGCGGCCGGCATTGAGAATGCCCGATGCAATGCCCGCCTGGCCGGCGTCAACCGACCGCAGCAGCACGACGGTCAGTGCCGGTACGGTCAGTCCGCCGCCGACTCCGAACGGCACGAGCAGCAACGCCTGCACGACCACCGGCGTGTCACGGCCCAGAAGCAACAGGCCGAGCACACCGGCCGCCAGCACGACCTGGCCGACGACCATCGGCAGCCGCGGCCCGTAGCGGTTCACCAGCCGGCCGGCGGTCAGATTGACCACCGTGATCAGCGCCGTCATCGGCAGGAACATCAGGCCGGCGAGCAGTGCCGGCAGGCCACGCACCTGCTCGAAATACAGCGCCAGCAGGAAAACAACGCCATAGAACGCGAAGTTGACCGCCAAACCGACGCCGACCGCGACCACCACCCCCGGCTGCCGAAACAACCCCAACGGCACCATCGGATGCCGCGCACGCCGCTCCGCGTACGCGAAAACACCAGCGGCCACAACGAAAACCACCAATGCGACGATCGACCGTTGGATCACCGCGTACGTCACGGCCGCCATGCCGACCACCGCCGACAGCTGACCAGGCAGGTCGAACGGCACCGGACGCGCCGCCGAGCGCGGCGTACGCGCCATCGCCAGCAGGCCGGCGATGCCGATCGGCGCGTTGACGTAGAAAGCCGATCGCCAACCAAAGGTGCTGGTCAGCAGGCCGCCGACGAGCGGACCGGCGGCCATCGCGGCGCCGCCGGTCGCGGTCCAGACGGCGATCGCGCGTACCCGCTCGGCCGCATCCGGATAAGCCTGCCGCACCAACGCCAGCGACGCCGGCAGGATCGCGGCCGCCGCCGCGCCCTGCGCGAACCGCGCCGCCACGAGTACGCCAAGGGACGGTGCCAAGCCGCACACCGCCGACGCCACCGTGAACGCCGCCAAGCCGCCGCCGAACGCGCGGCTCGCGCCGACCCGGTCAGACAAGGCGCCGGCGGACAGCAACAACGCCGCCAACATCAACGTGTAACCGGTGACAACCCACTGCAACGCACTGATCCCGCCGCGCAGGTCGTGGCCGATGACCGGCATCGCCACCGACACGATCTGCGTGTCCAGCGTGAGAACGAAAAACCCGAGCGCCGCGGCGCCGAGTGTGAGCGTACGCGTCGGCTTTTCCGCCGCACGCACCAAAGTAACCGTCATGCCATCATCGTCGTCGTGGCCGCCGACCGGCGACAGTATCCTGGGTGACCATGGCTGGGTCACCCAAGAGCGGCGCGCGGCTCCGCGAGCTCGGAGCATTCCTCCGCGACCGCCGCACTCGTCTGGAGCCGGCCGCGGTCGGCATTTCCGCCGACGGCGTACGGAAAACCGCCGGCCTCCGACGCGAGGAGCTGTGCGACATCGCCGGCGTCAGCGTCGGTTACTACGTACGGCTGGAACAGGGCCGCGGCGGTCCGCCGTCGGCGAGCGTCGTCGACGCGCTCGCGCGAGCGTTGCGGCTCACCGCAGACGAGCAGGCGTATCTGCACTCACTGGCCGACATCTCCGACAACCGCTACCCGGTGGCCGCGACACCGGAGATGATCCGCGCGGCGCAGGACATCGTCGACCTGGTCGCCGCACCGTCGGTCGCGTACGTGATCGACCGGTCCGGCGACGTACTCGCCTGGAATGCCGGCGCGGCAGCGCTTTTCGTCGACCACCTGCTGCCGGACACCAGACCCAACAACGTCCGCTATGTCTTCTGCAACCCGGTGTCGCGCGAGCTTTTCGCCGACTGGGACGAGATCGCCGACGACGCCGTCGCACACCTGCGAGCGACGATCGGCCAGCGGCCGGACGATCCAGCCGTACGCGCCTTCGTCAGCGAATTGTCCAACGCCAGCAACGAATTCGCCGACCGTTGGCAGCGCCGCGACGTGTGGCCGTGCACCGCCGGCGCCAAAACCTTCAACCATCCGGTCGCCGGCCGCCTGCGGCTCACCTATCGCGTACTCGACATTCCGGAGACCTGCCACCACCGGCTGGTCGTCTATCGCGCCGAGCCCGGCAGCGCCGACCACGAAGCACTGACACGACTGGAAAGTGACCGATGAGCGGCGCGCAGCTGCGCGGACGGACGGCCCGGGACCGATCTGCCTGACCTGGGCGGACCTGGACCACCTGGTGTTCCTGCCGGCCGGCAACACCGCGCTGACCCGCGCACGCGAGGCCAGCACGTTGGCGGCCGTCGTCGTACGCTTCAGCCGCGACCGGAAACGCTATGAACGGCAAGGAATCCTCGTCGAGGAGGCGGCGCTGGAGGTTGCCGAGCAACAATGCCTGGCCGACGAGGACATACGCGAGGCCGCGAGCGGCGCGCCGCCGAGGACGTACAGTTTCAGGCGAAACTCGCCGCCGAGATCGGCCGCCTCTTCGCCCGGCTGTCCGGCAGGGCGCACCACCGCCATCGCCGCCCACGCCGGCACCCGCGGCCGCGGCCGCCGGCCAGCGGCTGAGCGCGCATGGCCCCCATGCTTGCATCCAGCGCAAGCATGGGGGCCATGCGGACGTACTAGCTGCAGCCGCTGGTGGAGCCGCAGCCCTCGCAGACGAAGCACGAACCGGCCGGTCGCATCTTCGTGCCGCAGGTCATGCACAGTGGCGCGTCGTTGGACTTGCCCTGCACCAGCTCCAGCAGCTCCGCCGTCGAGCCGACGCTGCGCGGCGCGGCGGTGCTGGTGGCCGCCACGGAGGTGGCGTTGGCCGGTGCGCTCACCGGCGCCGACTGCGCCAGGCCCTCCAAGTCGACATCGTCGTTCTCGGCGGCCGGCAGTGGCTGCTGCGTGCTCGCGTCCAGCTGCGCCGTACGCTCGGCCGCGCTGAAGATGCTGAGCTCGCTGCGCTGGTCGTACGGCAGGTAGTCCAGCGCCAGCCGGCGGAAGATGTAGTCCATCACCGAGTTGGCGATCCGGATGTCCGGGTCGTCGGTCATGCCGGCCGGCTCGAACCGCATGTTGGTGAACTTCTCGACGAAGGTCTCCAGCGGCACGCCGTACTGCAGCGCCACCGAGATCGCGATCGAGAACGCGTCCAGCACACCGGCCAGCGTCGAGCCCTGCTTGCCGAGCTTGAGGAACACCTCACCGACGCCGTTGTCCGGGTATGACGACGAGGTCATGTAACCCTCGGCGCCGCCAACCGAGAACGAGATCGTCTGCGACGGCCGCTTCTTCGGCAGCCGCTTGCGTACGGCCCGGTGCTCGGTCGACTCGTCCACCACGACCACCGGCGCTTCGACCTTCTTCGCCTTCGCGTCGGACAGCGGCTGACCGACCTTGCAGTTGTCGCGATAGATCGCCAGCGCCTTCAGGCCGAGCTTCCAGCCCTGGAAGTAGATGTTCTTGATCTCCTCCACGGTCGCCGTCTCCGGCATGTTGACCGTCTTGGAGATCGCGCCGGAGATGAACGGCTGCACCGCCGCCATCATCCGCACATGCCCCATCGGCGAGATGGCGCGCCGGCCGACCGCGCAGTCGAAGACCTCGTAGTGCTCCGGCTTGAGTCCCGGCGCGTCGACCACGTGGCCGTTCTCGGCGACGTACTCGACGATCGCCTCGATCTGCTCCTGCTGGTAACCCAGCACCTCCAGCGCCTTCTTCAGCGTCTGGTTGACGATCTGCATCGACCCGCCAGTGGACAGTTTCTTGAACTTCACCAACGAAAAGTCGGGCTCCACACCGGTCGTGTCGCAGTCCATCATGAAGCCGATGGTGCCGGTCGGCGCCAGCACCGAGGCCTGGGCGTTACGCCAGCCGTTGACGGCGCCGATCTTGAGGCCGTCCTGCCACTGCCGCGTCGCCTCGCGGAGGATCTGCTGGTCGTCGGCACCCACCGGCCGCACCGCGTCGTTGGCCGCCGCGTGCTTACGCATGACCCGCTGGTGACCTTCGGCGTTGCGCGCGTAGCCGGCGTACGGTCCGACGATGCCGGCCAGCTCGGCGGAGCGCCGGTAGGCGACACCGGTCATCAGTGACGTGATCGCCGCCGCCAGCGCGCGGCCGCCCTCGGAGTCGTAGCCGTGCGCGGTCGCCATCAGCAGCGCGCCGAGGTTGGCATAGCCGATGCCGAGCTGCCGATAGTCGCGCGTGGTCTCACCGATCGGCTCGGTCGGGAAGTCGGCGAAGCAGATCGAGATGTCCATCGCGGTGATGACGAACTCGACCGCGCGTACGAACCGCCGCGTGTCGAACGTGCCGTCCGGCTGGAGGAACTTGAGCAGGTTGAGCGAGGCCAGGTTGCAGGACGAGTTGTCCAGGCTCATGTATTCCGAGCACGGGTTGGACGCGGTGATCCGGCCGGTCTCCGGGTTGGTGTGCCAGTCGTTGATGGTGTCGTCGTACTGGACACCCGGGTCGGCGCATTCCCACGCCGCCTGCGCCATCTTGCCGAACAGCTTCTTCGCGTCGACCGTCTCGACGACACTGCCGTCGGTGCGCGCGCGGAGCGCGAAGTCGCCGCCGTCCTCGACCGCCTTCATGAACTCGTCGGAGACCCGCACCGAGTTGTTGGCGTTCTGGTATTGGACGGAGGTGATGTCCTTGCCGCCGAGCTCCATGTCGAAGCCGGCGTCGCGCAGCGCGCGGATCTTGTCCTCCTCGCGCGCCTTGGTCTCGATGAACTCCTCGATGTCGGGGTGGTCGACGTCGAGTACGACCATCTTCGCCGCGCGCCGCGTCGCACCGCCGGACTTGATCGTGCCGGCACTCGCGTCGGCGCCGCGCATGAAGGAGACCGGACCGGAGGCCGTACCACCGGAGGACAGCAGCTCCTTCGAGGAACGGATCCGCGACAGGTTGAGGCCGGCGCCGGAACCACCCTTGAAGATCCGGCCCTCCTCCTTGTACCAGTTGAGGATCGACTCCATCGAGTCGTCGACCGACAGGATGAAACACGCACTCACCTGCTGCGGCGAGGACGTGCCGACGTTGAACCAGACCGGCGAGTTGAAGCTGAACACCTGGTGCAGCAGCATCCAGGTCAGCTCGTGCTCGAACACCTCCGCGTCGGCGTCGGTCGCGAAGTAGCCGTGCTGGCGACCGGCCTTGCCGTACGTGAGCACCACCCGGTCGATCAGCTCGCGCAGGCTCGACTCGCGCTGCGGCGTGCCGACCGCGCCGCGGAAGTATTTGCTGGTCACGATGTTGACGGCGTTCAGCGACCAGAAGTCGGGAAACTCGACACCGCGCTGCTCGAAGTTGACCGAGCCGTCCCGCCAGTTGGTCATCACGACGTCGCGACGCTCCCAGGTCACCTCGTCGTACGGATGCACACCGGCGGTGGTGTAGAGCCGCTCGATCTTCAACCCCTTGGCACGCCGTTTACGCTCCGGCGCGCTGTTGGTCGCCGCTTCGACCGCCTCGGTCATGACGTTTCCCCCTGCTTTCCTACGCTGGAATCTGCCCCTGACGCCGGCCAGGCCCTGTCCCCCATCGCCGGCGCTCTGCCTGTCGCGGCTCACCGAGCCGCACCCTTGCTGCTGACTGTCTCCGGTTGCCGCGGCGCCGGCGGTCCGGTCTCACGCTGCTGGTCGCGCTGCTCGTCCCGCTCCGAACGCAGCGCGGCGATCTCGCTCTCGAAGTCGTCCAGCGAGTCGAATCCCCGGTAGACGCTGGCGAACCGCAGGTAGGCGACCTCGTCCAGCTCACGCAGTGGGCCGAGGATCGCCAGCCCCACGTCGTGCGAGTTGATCTCGGCGCTGCCAGTGGCGCGTACCGAGTCCTCGACGCGCTGAGCCAGCAGCGCCAGCGCGTCGTCGTCGACCGGCCGGCCCTGGCAGGCCCGCCGTACGCCGTTGATGATCTTGTTGCGGCTGAACGGCTCGCTCGCGCCGCTGCGCTTGACCACCGCCAGCACGGCCTCCTCGACCGTGGTGAACCGCCGTCCGCACTCCTGGCACGAGCGCCGGCGGCGGATCGCCGCACCCTCGTCGGCCTCCCGTGAGTCGACCACCCGCGACTCCGGATGCCGGCAGTACGGACACCGCACGGCGAACCCCCTTGTCCCCTCGTACCCGCCCACCCGCCTGTGTATGAGCGTGTGGACAGCTTGTGCAGAAGCTGTGTGTAACTCTCCACTACCTGTGGATGACTTACACGGTTGTAACTACTAGATGTTGGGTTTGAAGGCTATGCCTCGAGAACCGGAACCGCAAGTGTTGACACGCGCAACACACCGGACATTCGGGACGCGACACGCCGCGTACGCACGGCCTGGCCAGGTTTCGCCTCCCCGCCACGCCGCCCGTACGGCTCCAGAGTCCCACCGGGGTACGACAGTTCCGCCCCACGGCGACAGACGACCCAATCGGATTCCGATCGCGTCGTCTGCGGTGGCTTGACCTGCGGTTTTAGGTCGGCGGGTGACAGTCGGACAGCGGATCCGGCATCCGAATGTCACCTTGTTGACCGCTTTCCCGGCGAAACCGGTCCACAAGGTCACATTCGGACCCAGGTGTACGACCCATACAAAACTGGCCGGCCCGTGGGGGCCGGCCAGCCAGGGAAGCAGGCAGGGTCAGGTGGCGTGGGATGGCATGACGAGGCGGTGGCCGGGCAGCAGGGTGGTGCCGTCCAGGTCGTTGAGGCGCTGGATGTCGCGGATGACATCGCGCGGGTTGCGGGACGGGTCGTACGCCTCGGCGATCGACCACAGCGACTGGCCGGGCTGGACCACCACGCTGACCACCGACTGCGCCGGCCGCTCCGGCGCCGCCATCGCGCGCGCCGACCAGAACGCGATGCCGGCCGCGGCCAGCACCAGCAGGACGACCAGCACGATCCGGCCGCGCCTGGTCAGCCGCAGCGTCGACCGGCGCTGCCGCATCGGCACGACCGTGCGGTTCTTGCCGGCCGGATGCCGCATCATCGTCTGTTGCCTGATCCGCCACTCCTCCGCGGTGAGCAGCTCGCGCTCCTCGACCGGCCGATCCGGATAGAGCTCGATCACCGGAGCCAACGTCTTGCCGGAACCCATCAGGTCCTCCTCCATGCCAGCCGTGTCACCCGCCGCCGTGCTGGCCCCCCGCCGCTCCGCCGCACACAGTGAAGTCCGTAGGCCCGCGCGCCCAGCCAGCGTCGCGGTGCCGATGCCTGTCGCCATGTCGGTCATCCTTCTCACTCCACCCTGAGCTTCCGAACGCACGTTCGATAGAACAGCTGTTCGTATGTCTATCAGGTGGGTACGACAAAATCGAGTTCGGCTCGGCGTGTCTTCGAACAGATGTTTGAAATTGTCGGTGCGGGTGGCTAGCGTCGGGCCTGCCGGCAGCCATCGAGCCGGTGACCGCGGTCCGCGATGTCCTCCGGGGCACCGCCGGCCAGCGCGTGATGCCACCGGCTTGCGGCCGGTGGACCCATCGGTGGCGACGGACCGGCAGATGCGAGGAGCGGAGGAAAGCGGTGGCGAACGAGACACGGGCCACGGGTAAGGGAGGCCGCGGCAAGCCCGAGAAGGCCGCGGTGAAGGGCCCGGCGAAAGGCAAGGGGAAAGACAGCGCCGCCAAAGGCACGGACGCCGGCACCGCGACCGTACGCACCTTCCCGGACGGCCCGCCGGACCCGGCCGGCCTCACGCCGCGCCAGCACCGCATCCTCGCGGTGATCCGCGACTCGGTGGAGCGCCGCGGCTATCCGCCGAGCGTGCGGGAGATCGGCGACGCGGTCGGGCTGGCGTCGCCGTCCAGCGTGGCGCACCAGCTGTCCGCGTTGCAGCGCAAGGGTTTCCTGCGCCGCGACCCCAACCGGCCGCGCGCGGTGGACGTACGCGGCCCGGAGCTGGCCGCGGTGGCCGGCGCGGACACCGACACCGACAGCAAGCCGACGCCGACGTACGTGCCGGTGGTCGGCCGGATCGCCGCCGGCGGCCCGATCCTGGCCGAGCAGGCCATCGAGGACGTGTTCCCGCTGCCCCGCGAGATCGTCGGCGACGGCGAGCTGTTCCTGCTCAAGGTGGCCGGCGACTCGATGATCGAGGCGGCGATCTGCGACGGCGACTGGGTCGTGGTGCGCCAGCAGCCGGTGGCCGAGAACGGCGACGTGGTCGCGGCGATGATCGACGGCGAGGCGACGGTGAAGACGTTCCGCCGGCGCGAGGGCCACGTCTGGTTGATCCCGCACAACCCGGCGTACGAGCCGATCCCGGGCGACCAGGCGACCATCCTCGGCCGCGTGGTCACGGTGCTGCGCCGGCTCTAGCGTCCCGAGCTTGAAATTCGTTGCTGAGCTCGCGGATCCAGACGGTGACTGAGTGTGCCGGAAAGCGGCCTCATACCGGGCGTATTCGGGCGCCTTTCCGGTGCGCTCAGTCGCCGTCTGGGCGCCGAGATAAGTGACGAATTTGCGACTCGGGACACTAAGGTCTGTTTCGAAGTCCCACGTGGATGAGAGTCGAGATCCAACCGTCGTCTGGCGGTGCCCGGCTCGGTTATCGGCCGCCACAGTTCTCGAACACGGCCTGGGCCGGCGGAGGTGACGTCCTGGCGATCAGGACGTCACCTCGTCAGTAGCGTGAGTGGCGGCTGCGCGGCGGTGGCGGCGGGTCGTCGTCGGTGAACCGCGGCAGCACCGCGGTCTCGTCGTTCATCGGGTCACCGCCACCGGGGACCCAGGTCTGCGTCACCGCGCCGGAACGGTTCCGCGAGCGGGGCTCGTCGTAACGGTCGTCATAACGGCGGTCATAGTCACGGTCATAGTCACGGTCATAGTCACGGTCATAGTCACGGTCATAGTCACGGTCATAGTCACGGTCATAGTCATCGTCGTCGTTGCCGTACGGCGACCGCCGCCGCTGCTGACCGGCACCGGCGCCGGCTCCGCCGGTGCGCCGAGCCGGCGGAGCAGTGACCGGTTGACTGCGTCGATGCTGGACGATGCCATAGACGCCGGCCCCCACCAGCCCGAGGCCGGCGACGACGATGGCGACGACGATCCAGGTCAACCCGGTCAAGGTCATACGGCCGCTCCCTGTGCGTCTGCCGAGGGTGGTCACCCTCCCCCAGCAAGTGTCGCAAACCGCCTAACTCAACGGGGCGGCGACGTAGTCGGACAGCTCGTGCGCCAGCCAGCCGGCGACCCGAGCGTGTACGGCGGTGCCGGCGTCGGTGTGCTCGGTCGACAGGACCTCGCCGTGCTCGTGCAGCCGGTGCATCAGGTCGCCACGGTCGTACGGCACGACCGCGCGCACCTCGACCTCCGGATGCGGCAGCCGCTCCTCGATCGCGGCGAGCAGCTCGTCGATGCCCTCGCCGGTGCGCGCGGAGACGAACACCGCGGCCGGCAGCTCGGCGCGCAACCGCAGCAGCGTCTCGGCCGGCGCCGCGTCAATCTTGTTGACCACCAGCAGCTCCGGGATCGACAGCGCGTCGATGTCCTTGAGCACCTCGCGTACGGCCGAGATCTGCGCACCCGGATCCGGGTGCGAGCCATCCACCACGTGCACCAGCAGGTCGGCGTCGGCGACCTCCTCCAGCGTCGAGCGGAACGCCTCGATCAGCTGGTGCGGCAGGTGCCGGACGAAACCGACGGTGTCGGACAGCGTGTACTCACGGCCGTCACTGGTGCGCGACCGCCGCGTGGTGGCGTCCAGCGTGGCGAACAGCGCGTTCTCCACCAGTACGCCGGCGCCGGTGATCCGGTTGAGCAGGCTGGACTTGCCGGCGTTGGTGTAGCCGGCGATCGCCACGCTCGGCACCTCGCTGCGCCGCCGGCTGGCCCGCTTGGTCGTCCGGATCTTCTTGATCGCGGTGATCTCCTGCTGCAGCTTGGAGATCCGCTTGCGGATCCGCCGCCGGTCCAGCTCGATCTTGGTCTCACCGGGACCGCGGCCACCGATGCCGCCGCCGGCGGTGCCGACGCGTCCACCGGCCTGCCGGGACAGCGACTCACCCCAACCACGCAGTCGCGGCAGCAGATACTGCAGCTGGGCCAGCTCGACCTGCGCCTTGCCTTCCCGGCTCTTGGCGTGCTGCGCGAAGATGTCCAGGATCAGCGCCGTACGGTCGATGACCTTGACGCCGACAATGTCCTCCAGCTGCCGGCGCTGCGACGGAGCCAGCTCGCCGTCGCAGATCACCGTGTCGGCGCCGGTGGCGAGCACGACCTCGCGCACCTCCTTGGCCTTGCCGGCGCCGAGGTAGGTCGCCGGGTCGGGCCGGCCGCGGCGCTGCAGCAGGCCCTCCAGGACCTGCGAGCCGGCCGTCTCGGCCAGCGCGGCCAGCTCGGTGAGCGCGTTCTCCGCCTCCTCGGCGGTGCCGCTGGTCCACACGCCGACCAGCACCACACGCTCCAGCCGGAGCTGCCGGTATTCGACCTCGGTGACGTCGGTGAGCTCGGTGGACAGGCCACCGACCCGGCGCAGAGCGTGCCGCTCGGCCAAGTCGAGCTGGTCGCCGTCGTAATCCGGCTCGACCGGCGCGTTGTCCTCCTCAAGCGACCAGTCGGTCAGCTCGATGTCGGCGTTGCCGGTGCTGTCTGTCTCGATGCGAAGTGAAGATTCTGCCATTTGACGACCATCTTCCCACGCCAGCGCCGGTCTCGACACTCAATTACCCGGGGGGAATCGGGAAATTCCGGTCGAACACGTTGTCCGGGTCGTACGCGGCCTTCAGTCCGCGGAGTTTGGCCAGCGTCTGGCCGGGAAACGCGTCGTGCAGGCGCTCCGGCCGCTGGTCGGTCTCGAAGCTGAGATAGAGCCCGTCCAGGTGCGGGCGCAGGTCGTCCCAGTAGCCATGGAAGGCGGCCTCCTGAGAGCCGAGCGAGCTGATCGAGAAGTTCTGGTGGCGGTGCGCGTACGCGGTGGCCAGCGGGTCGACGTCGTTGACGGCACCGCCGAGCGACCGGATCGACAGATAGTGCGCCACGCCTGACCGCAGGCCAACGGCCAGCTCCTCCGACAGCTCGGCGGTCAGCTGGTCGGCGAGGCCGCTGCTGATCAGCGGTCGCCGCACGCCGCCGTAGTGGTCGCCGTCGTACGCCGGCACGATCGCCGGATAGGGGATCAGGACGGCCTCGTGGTCGAGCAGCGGCCCGAGGTCGAGCAGCGGCGTCAGCGCGGCGACCGCGGCATCGGTGTCAGTGCCGGCGAAGACGTTCACCACGCGCGTGATCGGTGTGCCCTGCTGGACCGAGGCGTAGAGGAAGCTGGTCAGCTCGCGCGGCGCGGCCTCCAGCAGCCCACCCCACGACCGCAGCAGCGTCGCCGCGCGGCTCGCGTCGAAGATCATCGTCGCGTAGACGACCCGGTCCAGCTCGTACGCGTCCAGCTCCACCGCCGTGACGATGCCGAAGTTGCCGCCGGCGCCGCGCAGAGCCCAGAACAGCTCCGGCTCGTTGTCGGCGTCGGCGCGTACGAAGGTGCCGTCGGCGAGGACGACCTCCGCGGCCGCCAGGTGGTCGAGCGTGAGGCCGTGTTTGCGCACCAGATAGCCGATCCCGCCGGCCGTCGCCAGTCCACCGACTCCGACATCGCCATAGTCACCCGAGCTCATCGCGAGGCCGTGCCTGCCAAGCTCGGTCGCCACGTGACCCCACCGCGCGCCCCGGACCGATGCGTACGCGCGTGCCGCGGAGCACCTCGACCTCGTTGAGGCTGCCAACGTCGATGACGATGCCACCGTCGTTGGTCGACCGGCCGCTGATGCCATGGCCAGCACTGCGTACGGCGATCGGCACGTCCTGCGTACGCGCGAAATCCAGCGCCTCGATGACCTGTTTGTCGCTCTCCGGCCGCAAAACCAGCGCTGGCCGTCCACTGTGGACATACGTCGAGCGGACCTGGCGATATCCTTTGTCGCCGGGCTCGATCGCGGTCAGGCCGGCCGGCACCGCGTCGTATGCGACGCCGTCATGCCGGAGAGCCAGTGCTTTTGGGCCACGCACCACCTCCCCCGTGCGGGTGCCGGCCGCGTTTCTCTCGCTGGCGATCGCGTCACGCAGGGCGGGCACCACCTCCTCACCCCACAGCTGGATCGCCGCCGGGTCGTCGCCGGTCGAGATGAACGTGCTGACGCCATGCTCGACGGCGTACGGAAGCAGCTCGTCGACCCACTGCTCGATCGGACCCCGCACCGGCGCGACGTTGAGCAGCCGGCGGATCTCGCGCGGATCGCGGCCGGCCGCGGCGGCCGCCTCGTCGATGATCGCGTTGCCGCGCGCCAGGTCTCCGTCCTTCAGGTAGACCTGGCTCGGCAGCCAGCCGTCGGCCTTGGCGCCGACCAGCCGCAGCATCCGCGGTTTCAGCGCGCCGACCCAGATCGGGATGTCGTGCGCCGGTTCCGGACCACGTTTCGCGCCGCTGACACGAAACTGCGCGCCATCGACGCGTACGCCGCCGCGTTTGGCCGGGTCCCAGATCTCCCGGATGATCTGGATCGCCTCGTCCAGCGAGGCGACCGCCTCGGCGGGCGTACGACGCGGTCCGCCCATCGCCTCGATGGCCTCCCAGAACCCACCGGCGCCGATGCCGAGCTCGACCCGTCCGCCGGAGAGCAGGTCGAGGCTCGCCGCCGCGCGCGCCAGCACCGCCGGCGGCCGCAGCGCCAGGTTGAGGACGTTGCCGCTCAGGTGGACGCGCTCGGTTTTCGCGGCGACCCAGGACAGCAGCGTCCAGGTGTCCAGGAAGGCCGGCTGGTAGGGATGGTCCTGGAAGGTGACCAGGTCCAGGCCGACCCGCTCGGTCAGCTGAGCCAGCGCCACCACGTCGCGCGGCTGGCGGTTCTGCGGAGTCACGAACGCGCCGAAGGTGAGGTCGTGACCGTAGTCGACCATGACAGACACTTCCTTTGCGGTGTTATTCCGGCAGGTTTTGCTCTGCCCAGAGGGAAATCTGGTCCAGCACCGGCATCAGGCCGCGGCCGCAGTCGGTCAACGCGTACGTCACCGAGACCGGCGGCCCCTCGTCGACCGTCCGGCTGATCAGGCCGGCGGCGGTCAGCTCGGCGAGCCGGTCGGACAGCACCGAGTCCGAGATCCGGCCGATCGCCCGGGACAGCTCGCGAAAGGCCGCCGGCCGGCTGCCGAGCACCGCGAGGATCACCGCGTTCCAACGCTTGCCGAGAAACTCGAAGGCGCGCGCCAGCGCGGCGTCGCTACGGACGCACGCTTCGGAAACCCGGCGTTGCTTGGCCATGGCTAGATACTAGCTCTTTCAATGTGACTTCGAAAATCAAAGTGAGGCGTCGCCGAAACCGTCACAGCCGTACGCTTGGATCGTTTTCGGGGCTGCGAAAATCCGAGGAGCACACATATGGCGCGATCCGTCCACCTCGTCCGCCGTCCGTCCGGCCTGCCGGTCGCCGGCGACTTCGCGATCGTCGACGGCGAGCCGCCGTCGCCGCGCGACGGGACCGCGCTGGTGGAAAACCTCTACGTCTCCGTCGATCCATACATGCGCGGCCTGATGGACGACACCTGGCCGCTCGGCACCGCCGGCGAGGGCCGGTCGATCGGCCGCGTTGTCGAGTCGCGGACCGACCTGCGGGTCGGTGACCTCGTCTTTCACTGGCGGGGTTGGCGCACGCACGCGCTGGTGGAGCCGGCGGACGTACGCGTGCTGCGGCCGGCCGACGGCGTGCCGTTGAGCGCCTATCTCGGCATCCTCGGCGGCACCGGCCTGACCGCGTACGTCGGACTCACCAGGGTCGGGCGGCTGCGGCCGGGCGAGACGGTCTTCGTGTCGGCCGCGGCCGGCGGTGTCGGCAGCGCGGCCGGCCAGATCGCTCGTACGCTCGGGGCCGGCCGGGTCGTCGGCAGCGCCGGATCGGCCGCGAAGGTGCGGCACCTGCTCGACGATCTCGGCTACGACGCGGCCTTCGACTATCACGACGGCCCGGTGGCCGAGCTGCTCGCCAAGGCCGCGCCGGACGGCGTCGACGTGTATTTCGACAACGTCGGCGGCGACCAGCTGGAGGCTGCGCTCGGCTCGATGCGCGAGCGTGGCCGCCTGGCGTTGTGCGGCGCGATAGCGAGGCACAGCGGCGACCAGCCGGGGCCGCGCAATCTCTTCGAGATCATCCGGAAAAACCTTCGACTGGAAGGCTTCTCGGTGCGCGACCACCTCGCGTCGCAGCCCGAGCTCGAGGAGTTTCTGGTGCCACACCTGCAAAGTGGAGCCGTCGTGCCGGCCGAGACGATCGTCGAGGGCATCGACAACGCGGTCGAGGCCTTTCGCGGCCTTTTCCGCGGCGACAACACCGGAAAGACGATCGTACGCGTCGGCTCGTGAGCCGCATCACAACGCTTCGGCCGCCCGGAGTTCTAAGCTGATCGACGATTGCGTCTAGGGTTCCGCCGTACGTTCGTTGGCAGCGTGGAAAACGAGAGCGTACGGGACTGGACCGAGCGGCGCCGGCCACACCTGACGGGATAAAAGCCATGAGGGCTCCCTTTGCTGTGCCGAAAAGGAGCCGCTCAGATGACCTTGCCTCTTGCCGCGGTGATCGCGGTCTGCATCGCCGCCGTCGCGCATGCCAGCTGGAACGCGATCGCGCACGCGATCACCGACCGCTGGGCCGCCTTCAGCCTCGTCATGGGTGGCGGCGCCGCCTGCGGCGCGATCCTGCTTTTGTTCGTACCGGCGCCGAAACCGGCGAGCTGGCTGCCGCTGGCGATCTCGGTGGTGCTGCATCTGGCGTACAACCTGCTGCTGATGCTGTCCTATCAGCTGTCCGACTTCGGCCAGGCCTATCCGCTGGCTCGCGGCACCGCTCCCCTGCTGGTCGCCGTCGCCGCCGCCGTCTTCGTCGGCGAAAGCCTGGCATCGGCACAGATCGCCGGCGTGATCATCGTGTCCGGTGGCCTGATCGCCGTCGCGCTGTTCGGCCGCCAGAACGGCCGGATGCACACGGCCGCGGTGACCGCCGCGGTGGCGACCGGTGTGGCGATCGCCTCGTACACGACCGTCGACGGCGTCGGCGTACGCGCGTCCGGCAGCCCGGCCGGCTACATCGGCTGGCTGATGCTCTGCCAGGGCGTCGCGATGCTGGTGGTGGCCGTGGCGGTCCGGCGGCGCGAGCTGTGGCCGGCGATCCGGCCGGTGTGGAGGCGCGGCCTGGTCGGCGGCGTGCTGGGCATCACCGGCTATGGACTCGTGCTGTGGGCCCAAACTCGCGGCGCGCTGGCGCCGATCGCCGCGCTGCGCGAGACCAGCATCCTGATCGGTGCCGTCATCGGCGCGGTGGTCTTCCACGAGCGGTTCGGCCGGCCGCGGATCGCGGCCACCGTGGTCGTGCTGGTCGGCATCGTGCTGCTGAACCTGTCGCGGTTGTGAACGCCGGTACCGGCCGGTAGCGTCGATTCCAACCGGTTGAATGTCGTTCCGCACCCCGGAAGATCTGCTGAGGAGCGTGCAT
Organism: Fodinicola acaciae; assembly: GCF_010993745.1. Taxonomy (NCBI): domain Bacteria; kingdom Bacillati; phylum Actinomycetota; class Actinomycetes; order Mycobacteriales; genus Fodinicola; species Fodinicola acaciae. Next base: position 2,332,848 of record NZ_WOTN01000002.1, on the reverse strand, counting down.
GGCCACATCGTCGCTGTCCGATCTGCCGGCCGGCGTCGCCGTCACCGGTCCGATCCACGACCGCTACGACGAGATCCTCACGTACGACGCGTTGGCGCTGGTCGCGCGGCTGCACCGCGAGTACGGCGACCGGCGCGACGCGCTGCTGATGGCCCGCAACACGCGCGCACAGGACCTGATCGCCGGTGGCACGCTGGACTTCCTGCCCGCGACGGCCGACGTACGCGCCGCCGACTGGTCGGTCGCCGAGCCGGCGCCCGGCCTGGTCGACCGGCGGGTCGAGATGACCGGGCCCACTGACCGGAAAATGACCATCAACGCACTGAACTCCGGCGCGAAGGTGTGGCTGGCCGATCTGGAGGACGCCAACACGCCGCTGTGGGAGAACATGATCGGCGGTCAGCTCAACCTCTTCGACGCGGTCCGCCGGCAGATCGACTTCACCAGCGACGAAGGCAAAAAGTACGCACTGCGGCCGGCTGAGGAGCTGGCGACGATCGTCGTACGACCGCGCGGCTGGCATTTGCCAGAAAAGCACCTCACCGTCGATGGTGAGCAGGTCGCCGGCGCTTTGGTCGACTTCGCGCTGTATTTCTTCCATTGCGCGCGCTTGCAGATCGAGGCCGGCCGCGGACCGTACTTCTATCTGCCGAAGCTGGAAAGCCACCTCGAGGCGCGGCTGTGGAACGAGGTTTTCACCACCGCGCAGGACATCCTGGACATCCCGGTCGGCACCATCCGCGCGACTGTCCTCATCGAGACGATCCCGGCGGCCTTCGAGATGGAGGAGATCCTCTACGAGCTGCGCGAGCACTCGGCCGGCCTGAACGCCGGCCGCTGGGACTATCTTTTCAGCATCATCAAGAAATTCCGCACCCGCGGCACCGATTTCGTGCTGCCTGACCGGAATGCCGTCACGATGGCGGCGCCTTTCATGCGCGCCTACGCCGAACTTCTCGTCCGGACCTGCCACAAGCGCGGCGCGCACGCGATCGGCGGCATGGCCGCGTTCATCCCGAGCCGCCGCGATCCGCGGATCAACGAGACCGCCTTCGCCAAGGTGCGCGAGGACAAGCGGCGCGAGGCCGGCAGCGGCTTCGACGGCTCGTGGGTCGCGCACCCCGATCTGGTGCCGGTCTGTCGGGAGATCTTCGACGGCGTACTGGGTGAAAAACCCAACCAGCGCGACAATTTGCGTGAGGACGTACGGGTAACGGCGGCTCAGCTGCTGGATGTCGCGAGTACGCCGGGAAAGTGCACACGGGCCGGCCTGTCCAACGCGGTCAGCGTCGGCCTGCAATATCTTGCCTCCTGGCTGGCCGGCTCCGGCGCGGTGAACATCTTCAACCTGATGGAGGACGCGGCCACCGCGGAGATCTCGCGCTCGCAGGTCTGGCAATGGGTCCACAACGAGGTCGAGCTGGACACCGGCGAGACCGTCACGCGCGAGCTGGTCGAGCAGGTTGTCCAGGAGGAGCTGGAAAAGCTCGGCGACGGCTTCGACGAGGCCAGGAACCTGTTCGTCGAGGTGGCGCTCGCCGACGACTTCGCCGACTTTCTCACCCTCCCGGCGTACGAGCGCATGCCATGACGCCTCGGCTGTCGGCTGTCGGCCAGACGCTGCGCGACCGGCTCGGAGCACAGCGGATCGTCGACGATCCGACCGAGTTGGAGACGTACGCGTGTGACGGCCTGGCCAACATCCGCGTGCGGCCGGGTTTGGTGGTGTTGGCGGAAAACGCGGCCGACGTGGCGGCGGCCGTCGGAGCGTGCGCCGACGCCGGTGTGCCGTTTGTGGCGCGAGGATCAGGCACCGGGCTGTCCGGTGGCGCGTTGCCGCACGCCGAAGGTGTGCTGATCGTGACCGCACGCATGCGAAAGATCGTCGCGGTCGACCCCGACGACGGTTGCGCGGTCGTCCAACCAGGTGTCATCAATTTGGACGTGACGCGGGCGGCGGCGCCGTACGGCCTCCACTACGCGCCGGACCCGTCCAGCCAGCAGATCTGTTCCATCGGTGGAAATGTCGCGGAGAACTCCGGTGGCGCGCACTGCCTGAAATACGGCTTCACCGCACATCACGTGACCGGTTGCTCGGTGGTCACGCCGGACGGCGAGCAGGTGCGGCTCGGTGGCAGAGCGGCCGAATATCCCGGATATGATCTGCTCGGCGCGTTCATCGGCTCGGAAGGCACGCTCGGCATCACGACCGAGGTGACCGTACGGCTCACCCGCGACGCAGAGTCGGTGCGGACCTTGTTGGCGGGCTTCGAAAGCACGGACGACGCGGGCGCGGCGGTGAGCGCGATCATCGGCGACGGGGTCGTGCCGGCCGCGATCGAGATGATGGACGCGCTGGCCATCGAGGCGGCCGAAGCCGCGGTCGGCTGCGGATATCCAGCCGGCGCCGGTGCCGTGCTGGTGGTCGAGATCGACGGTCCGCTCGCCGAGGTCGAGCACACTTTCGCCGCCGTACAGGAACATTGCCGGGCGTGCGGCGCGTTCGAGATCCGGGTCGCCGCCGACGACAACGAAAGGACGCTGATCTGGCGCGGCCGCAAGTCGGCTTTCGCCGCGGTGGGCCGGATCAGCCCCAACTACATCGTGCAGGACGGCGTGATCCCGCGTACGGCGCTGCCGGAGGTGCTGCGCGCGATGACCGAGCTGTCGGCCGCCAGCGGCGTACGCGTCGCCAACGTTTTCCATGCTGGCGACGGAAACCTGCATCCTCTGGTACTTTTCGACGGCCGGGTCGAGGGCGCGGAGGAACGCGCCGAGGAGGTGTCCGGCGCCATCCTCGACCTGTGCATCGCGCACGGCGGATCGATCACCGGCGAGCACGGTGTCGGCGTGGACAAGGCCAAACACATGCCGCGGATGTTCACCGACGACGACCTGGACACCATGCAGTTGGTCCGCTGCGCGTTCGACCCGGCCGGGATCTGCAATCCCGGCAAGGTCTTTCCGACGCCACGGCTGTGCGGCGAGGTGCCGCGCGTACACCATGCGGAGGAGACGACGCCGGCGGAGATCTTCTGATGCTCACCGAGTCGTCCGACGCCGTCGACGGCGTGCCGGTCCGGTACGCCGCGAGACCAACGTCCACATCGGACGTTGCCGACGTGCTTCGGCACACCGCCGCGGAAAACCTGGCCGTCGTGGCACGTGGCTCCGGCAGCAAGCTGAGCTGGGGCCGGCCGCCGGAGCGCGCCGACGTCCTGCTGGACCTGAGCGGACTGACCGGCATCGTCGACCACGCCGCCGGCGACCTGGTGTTGCGCGTACGCGCCGGCACGCCGATGTCCACTGTGGTCGACACACTCGCGCCTGCCGGCCAGCGGCTCGCGCTCGCCACCCGGTTGGCCGGTCAGCGCGGACCGCTCGGCGGCACGGTCGGTGGCACGATCGCGGCCAATCCGCCGGGTCCGCTGCGTTACGCGTACGGCATGGTCCGCGACCTGCTGATCGGCGTGACGGTCGTGCGCGCTGATGGCGCGGTCGCGCATTCCGGTGGCGCCGTGGTGAAAAACGTCGCCGGCTATGACCTCGGCAAGCTGCTGTGCGGATCGCTCGGCACCCTGGGGATCGTCACCGAGGCGGTCTTCCGGCTGCATCCGACGCCGGAATCGACCGCGGTGGTGGCGAAAACGGTCGGCTCCGGCGACGAGGCGACACGTTTGGCCGTCGCGATCAGGCATTCCCAGGTCGCCCCGAGCGGTGTCGAGCTCAACTGGACCGGCTCGGGTGGCACGATCGCGGTCCTGGTCGAAGGCGTCGCCGGCGGCATCGAGGCCCGCACCGACGCGCTCGTGGGACTTCTCGGCGGTGACGCCGAAATCACCGCCCTGCCGGACTGGTGGCACGAGCCGGTCGCTGGCAACACGATCCTGCGCGCGGCGGTCGCACCGACCGGGCTCGGCGCGCTGTTGGATGCCATGCCGGACAGCGCGGTCGCGCGCGGCTGCGCCGGTCTCGGCACCGTCCACATCGGACTCATCAACCCGTCCGCCGATTTGATCGTGACATTGCGGAAAGTCGCCCAGGCACACGACGGCACGGTGTGGGTCGAGCAGGCACCGGCGGCCGTGCGGCAGGCGGTCGACTCGTTCGGTCCGGTGCCGGCGTTGTCGTTGATGCGGCGCGTCAAGCGACAGTTCGATCCGGACCGGCGGCTCTCGCCCGGACGTTTCGTTGGAGGAATCTGATGGCGGCTTTCGACGATCACCGGCCGCCGTCGCCGGAGCTGGTCTCCGACTGTGTCCACTGTGGATTCTGCCTGCCGACGTGTCCGACCTACGTGCTGTGGGGCCACGAGTCCGACTCGCCGCGCGGCCGCATCGACCTGATCGGCACCGGGCTGTCCGGCGGCGAGATGACCGACTCGATGGTCACCCACATCGACCGTTGCCTGGGCTGCATGGCCTGCGTGACGGCGTGTCCTTCCGGTGTGCAATATGACAAAATCGTGACCAACACGCGCGCGCAGATCGAACGACGGCACGAGCGTACCCGGCCGGAGAAGCTGCTGCGCGAGCTGATCTTCGCGACTTTCCCCTATCCGCGGCGGCTTCGCGCCCTGCGACCGGGCCTGGCCGCCTACCAGAAGCTCGGTTTGCGCAAGCTGGCGCGGAAAACCGGCGTGATCGACCGGCTGCCGGGACCGCTGCGCGCGATGGAGTCGATCGCTCCGCCGACCGACCGGCCGCGCCGGCTGCCGCGCCGCGTCGCCGCTCGCGGCACGAAGCGCGCGGTCGTCGGCATGATCACCGGTTGCGTCCAGGATGTCTTCTTCTCCAACGTCAACCGAGCGACCGCGCGCGTACTCGCCAGCGAAGGCTGCGAAGTCGTCATCCCACCGGCGCAAAGTTGTTGCGGCGCACTGTCGTTGCACAACGGCCGCGAATCGGAGGCGGCGAAGTTCGCGCGCGCGACGATCGACACGTTCGAGAAGGCCGGCATCGACACGATCGTCATCAACTCGGCCGGTTGTGGATCGGCGCTGAAGGAATACGCCGACGTGCTGGCGGACGATCCCGCGTACGCATCGAAAGCCGCTGATTTCGCCGGAAAAGTGCGCGACTTCGCGGAGTTTCTGGTGGAGCTGGGGCCGGTGGCACGGCGGCATCCGGTGCGCGTACGCGCCGCATATCACGATGCCTGCCATCTCGCGCATGCCCAAGGCGTACGCGCGCAACCGCGTGAGCTGCTGCGCGGCATCCCCGAGCTGACGCTGCTGGAGCCGCCGGATTCGGCGCTGTGCTGCGGATCCGCCGGCATCTACAACCTGCTGCAACCGGAGGCGGCCGCCGACCTCGGCGCGCGCAAGGCCGACGCGATCGCCGGCACCGGCGCGAACCTGCTGGTCACCGCCAACCCCGGCTGCCTGATGCAGATCACCTCGGCACTCGCGGCACGCGGCACCCCGATCCCCGCGCTGCACACCGCCCAACTCCTCGACGCCTCACTGCACCAATAGGCCGCAGGCCTATTCGAGCGTGAGGTGACGCGCGAGTGCGGCGATGGCCTCGTCAGCCTCGGACAGCACCCCGGCGAACTGCTGGAAATCGTGCCAGAGCCCGGGAAAACGCCGATACTCGGTGCGTACGCCGGCGGCAGCGGCCGCCTCGGCGAGCCGGTCGGCGTCGCTGAGCAACACATCCTCCGTCCCGGCCTGGATGACCAACGGCGGGAGGCCGCGCAGATCCGCGAACAGCGGCGAAATCTCCGGATGCGTAAGGTCGACGGACGCCGCGTACGCGCAGGCACAGAACCGCAGCCATTCCTCGGTCAGCAACGGATCGGCGGCGGCCTTGGTCAGATATGACTCGCCGGCCAGCGTCAGGTCGACCCACGGCGAAATGGCCGCGATTCCGGTCGGCGTCGGCTCACCGCCATCGCGCAGGCGCATCGCGGCGGCGAGCGCCAGTCCGGCGCCGGCCGAGTCGCCGGCCAACGCGACGCGCGGATAACCCGACCGGCGTACGGCCCGGATCACCGTCATCGTGTCGCGCAACGCGGACGGATAAGGATGCTCCGGCGCACGTCGATAATCCGGTACGAACGTCGTCGCGCGCGCGGCTTTTGCCAAGCTGGCGGCCAAAGCGCGGAGGTTGAAGGACGAGCCGGTGACGTATCCACCGCCATGCAGATAGACGATCGCGACGCCGGCGGCGCGATCGTCCGGCACGCAGACGCGGCCGGGTACGCCGTCGAGCCAGCCGTGTGCGATCCGTACGCCCTTGGGCATCGGCATCGTCGCGCAGGACGCGTCCACCAGCCGGCGCTGCCAGGACGGCGGCACGCGCGGGCTCAGCACCGGCCGCAGCACTGTCGACACCACGGCTCTGGCCACTTCGGTGGACACACGCATGGCGACTCCTTTCTCTCAACGGAAGTGAAGTGTGCCGTACGGCGCCAACTGTCCAATATGGCCACTGCCGGCCCGCGAAATCCTCCCCTGACGCACTACACTCACTCATCCCGGCAACCACGGTGGTGTTGACATGTATCGTCAGGATCTCGCACCGGTCGCGGGCTCTCTGCTGCTTTCCGCGCTGCTGGCGGCCATCCCGCTCGCCGCGCTGTTCGTGATGCTCGGCGTGCTGCGGATGCGAGCGTGGATCGCCGCGCTGGTCTCGCTGGTGCTCGCCGGCCTGATCGCGGTGGTCGCCTGGGGGATGCCGGTCCGGCTCACCGCCGACGCGGCCGCGCTCGGCGCGGCGTTCGGCTTCTTTCCGATCCTGTGGATCGTCATCAACGCGATCTGGCTCTACAACATGACCGTCAGCACCGGCCATTTCGACGTGCTGCGGCGCTCGTTCAGCCGGATCAGCGACGACCAGCGGATGCAGGCGGTCATCGTGGCCTTCTGTTTCGGCGCGCTGATGGAGGCACTGGCCGGATTCGGCACGCCGGTGGCCATCACCGCGGTCATGCTGATCGCTCTTGGCTTCAAACCGATGAAAGCCGCCGCGGTCGCGCTCGTCGCGAACACCGCTCCGGTTGCCTTCGGCGCGCTCGCCACCCCGATCGTGACACTCGGCCAGGTCACCAATCTCAGCGTCGACACGCTTGGCGCGATGGTCGGCCGGCAGACACCGCTGCTGTCGGTCATCGTCCCGCTGGTGCTGGTGTTCATGGTCGACGGCCGGCGCGGCCTGCGGCAGACCTGGCTGCCGGCGCTGGCCTGCGGCCTGGTTTTCGGTGTGGCGCAATGGCTCACGTCCAACTTCGTGTCCGTACCGCTCGCCGACATCGCCGCCTCGCTGCTGTCCGCGCTGGCGATGGTGGTGATCCTGCGGCTGGTGCCCCTCGAGCCGGTGACCGCCGAGCCGGCCGAGTCCACAGTGGACGAAGCGGACAGCCGGGCCGACGTTTTCCGGGCGTACGCGCCATATCTGATCATCGTCGTGGTCTTCTGCGTGGCACAGCTGCCGCCGGTGCTCAAGCTGCTCAACGCGGTCACCGCGAGTTTTCCGTGGCCCGGCCTGGAAATCCAGAACAGCGCCGGCAAGGTGCTGACGCTGACGGTGTTCAAGCTCAACTGGCTGAGCGCCGCCGGCACGCTGATGCTGATCTCCGGGCTGATCTCCATCCCGGTGCTGGCCATCAAGGCCGGCGAGGCGGTGCGGTCGTACGGCCGCACGCTCCGGCAGCTGGCCACCGCGATCGTGACCGTGATGGCGGTGCTCGGCCTCGCGTACGTGATGAACGCGTCCGGCCAGACGACCACGCTCGGCACCCAGATGGCCAGCGCCGGCGCGGCTTTCGCCGTGCTGTCACCGATCCTCGGCTGGCTCGGCGTCGCGGTGACCGGCTCGGACACCAGCTCCAACTCGCTGTTCGGCGCGCTGCAGGTGGCCGCCGCCAACAAGGCCGGCCTGCAGCCGGCGCTGATGGCCGCCGCCAACTCCTCCGGCGGCGTGCTGGGCAAGATGATCTCGCCGCAGAACCTCGCCATCGCGGCCGCCGCGGTGGGGTTGGCCGGCCAGGAGGGCAACCTGTTCCGCAAGGTGTTCGGCTGGAGCCTGCTGTTGCTCGCGGTGATGTGCCTGATCGTGGTGCTCCAGTCGACGCCGGTGCTGGGCTGGATGGTGCCGTAACAATTCGGTAAGTCGGATCCGGCATGGTGCTCCTTGTCAGCAACGAACGAAGGAGCCACTGAGATGACCCGCAAGATCAACGCCAGCCTGTTCATGTCCCTCGACGGCGTGGTGGAGTCGCCGGACAAGTGGTCGATGTCTTACTGGAGCGACTCGCTCGGCGAGGTCGTCGGCGCCTCGATGGGATCGGCCACCGCGATGCTGCTCGGCCGGGTCACCTACGAGGGCTTCGCCGGCTACTGGCCGGGCAAGACCACCGAGGACGACGAGGCTGCCGATTTCATGAACAACAGCCGCAAATACGTCGCGTCGACCACGCTGAAGAGCGCCGACTGGAACAACTCGGTGCTGCTGGAAGGCGACCTCGCCGACAGCATCGCGGCGCTGAAGGCAGAGGACGGCGGCGACATCGGCATGAGCGGCTCGCCGACGCTCGTACGCTCGCTGCTGGCCCTCGGCCTGCTGGACGAGCTGCACCTGATCGTCTACCCGATCGTGGTCGGCAGCGGCAAGAAGCTGTTCGGCGACGACTCGTACGAGCTGACGCTCAAGGAGTCGAAGGCGCTCGACAAGGGCGTCCTGCACCTGGTCTACGCCCCGGCGTAGAAAGTCGCAACGCCTCGTTACCGGCAGATCCTGCCAGTAACGAGGCGTTGCGACTTTTCAGGACCAGCGCGAGGTGAGCGCGTTGACGACGGAGAGAGCGGCCACGCCGGCGGTGGAGGTGCGCAAGACGCTGGAGCCGAGGCGTACGGGGGTCGCTCCGGCGGCGGTGAAGGCCGTCAGCTCGTCTGGAGCGATGCCGCCTTCCGGACCGACGACGAGCGCGACCAGGCCGTCAGCGGGCGGCTTGGCGGCGGCCAGCGGCTCGGTCGCCTCCTCGTGCAGGACGTACGCGGCGACCGCCTCCGACAGCAGCGAGGCGACCGCGGCGGTGGTGGCCAGCGGACGTACGACCGGCAGCCAGGCGCGGCGCGACTGCTTGGCCGACTCGCGAGCCGTCGCGCGCCACTTGGCCAGCGACTTCTCGCCGCGCTCGGCACGCCACACGGTCACGCTCCGGGACGCCGACCACGGCACGATCTCGTCGACGCCGGCTTCGGTCAACATGGCCACGGCCAGCTCGCCGCGGTCGCCTTTGGCCAGCGCCTGGACCACGACCGTACGCGGTGACGCCGCCGGCACCGCCGCGCGCTCCTCGACCAAAAGCGACAGGCTGTCGCGCCCCGCGCCGGTCACGACACAGGTCAGCCAGCCACCGGCACCATCGGTGACGACGAGCCGCTCACCGGCACCGATCCGCCGCGCGGCCGCCGCGTGCCGGCCTTCCGCGCCGCCGAGCTCGAAGCGTTCACCGGCCGGCAGGTCCTCGACCAGGAAGACCGGAATCGTCACTCGGCGGCCACTCAGCGTCCGTTGAACAGCTTCGAGAAGAAGCCGCCGCCGCTGGAGGGCCGGATCGGCTCCGGATGCTCCTCGTCGCGCAGCTTGGCCAGCTCGCGCAGCAGCCGCTCCTGCTCGGCGTCGAGCCGGGTCGGCGTGCGCACCTGCAGCTGGATGTGCAGGTCGCCGCGGCCGGTCTCGCGCAGGTGCGGTACGCCGCGGGCGCGCAGCCGGATCACCGTGCCGGACTGCGTGCCCGGCTTGACCTCGACGGTCTCCTCGCCGTCCAGCGTCTGGATGGTCAGGTCGGTGCCGAGCGCGGCCGCGGTCATCGGCACCGCGACCCGGCAGTGCAGGTCGTCGCCGTGCCGGGTGAAGATGTCGTGCTCACGCTCGTGGATCTCGATGTAGAGGTCGCCGGCCGGACCGCCGCCGGGACCGACCTCGCCCTCGCCGGACAGCCGGATCTTCATGCCGTCCGCGACACCGGCCGGCACCTTGGCCGAGAGCGTACGGCGGCTGCGTACCCGGCCGTCGCCGCCGCACTCGCCACACGGATGCAGGATGACCGTGCCGTAACCCTGGCAGTTGGCGCACGGCCTGGTCATCATCATCTGGCCGAGGAAGGACCGCTGAACGGTCTGCACCTCGCCGCGGCCGCCGCAGATGTCACAGGTGGACGGCAGCGTGCCCGGTGCGGTGCCGGCGCCCCGGCAGGTCGAGCAGGTCACCGCGGTGTCGATGGTGAGCTCCTGCTCGACACCGAAGGCCGTCTCCTCCAGGCTCAGGTCGAGCCGGATCAGCGCGTCCGAGCCCGGCCGCATCCTCGGCCGAGGGCCACGGGCCGTACGTTGGCCGAACACCGCGCCGAAAAGGTCCTCGAACCCCATCGTGAACGGCATGCCGGCGTCGCCGGCCATCCCCGGCTGCGCCAGCGGGTCGCCGCCGAGGTCGACGATCTCCCGCTGCTGCGGGTCGGAGAGCACCTCGTACGCCGTCTTGACCTCGGCGAAGCGCTCCTTGGCGGCCGGGTCCGGGTTGACGTCGGGGTGCAGCTGGCGGGCCAGCTTGCGATAGGCCCGCTTGATCTCCTCGCTGGTGGCGTCTTTCGACACCCCCAGCACCGAGTAATAATCGGTCGCCACTGAACCTCTCACCGTTTGTCCTCGCTCATCCAGCCGGAGGCGGCTGGCACGTTGTCCTGCTAAGCGCCGGCGAGGAATTCGCCGACATACCGCGCGACGGCCCGCACCGCGCCGATCGTGCCTGGATAGTCCATCCTGGTCGGCCCCAGCACACCGAGGCCGGCCAGCGCTGTGCTGCCGCGTCCGTAACCCACACTAACCACCGAAGTCCCGCGCAGGTCCTCCACCGGATTCTCGTCACCGATCCGGATCCGCAGCGTGCTCGGCGACTCGACCTCGCCGATCAGCTTGAGCAGCACCATGTGCTCCTCCAGCGCCTCCAGCACCGGCCGCAGCGAGCCGGGGAAGTCCAGTGTGTTGCGGGTCAGGTTGGCGCGTCCGGCCAGCGCGACCCGCTCCTCCGTACGCTCGACCAGGGTCTCCAGCAGTGTCGCCGACAACGTCGTCATGGCCGGCCGCAGCTGCGGGTCGATCCGCTCCAGCAGCGACTCGATCTCGCCGGCCGCGTCGGACAGATAGTGGCCGGCCAACGCGTTGTTGATGGCCTGCCGCAGCTGCGAGACGGTATCCATGGTCAGCGGCGCCGGAAACTCCACCGTCCGCTGCTCGACCCGGCCGGTGTCGGTGATCAGCACCAGCAGCAGCCGGCTCGCGGTCAGCGAGACCAGCTCCAGGTGTCGTACGGCACTGCGCGACAGGCTCGGATACTGCACCACGGCGACCTGGTGGGTGAGCTGCGCGAGCAGCCGGACCGTGCGGCCGACCACGTCGTCGAGGTCGACCGCGCCGTCCAGGAAGGTCTGGATGGCCCGCCGCTCGGCCTGCGACATCGGCTTGATGGTGGCCAGCCGGTCGACGAACAGCCGGTAACCCTTGTCGGTGGGGATCCGGCCGGCGCTGGTGTGCGGCTGGGTGATGTAACCCTCTTCCTCCAGCACGGCCATGTCGTTACGGATGGTCGCCGGCGACACGCCGAGATGGTGGCGCTCGGCCAGCGACTTGCTGCCGACCGGCTCGTGGGTGCTGACGTAGTCCTCCACGATGGCCCGAAGCACTTCCAACTTCCGGTCTTCGTACGGCATGGGTCACCACCTCTCCAGATCCCCTGGCACTCCCTCACCCTGAGTGCCAATCATACGTGCCGGAACGGCCGTCTGTCGGGCCGCTCGCCGGCCACCCGGAAGATCACGTCCGCCGCTCGATCTGGGGCTTTCCCCTCCGGCTGCGCGTTGAGGCAGGCGAGGAGGCAGCCACGCTGCACCATCGGCCTCGCGGGCGGGCTGACTGTCAGCCACAGTTGGCGGCCGAACGGCCGATCGCGCCGGCCGGCCGCCGGTCAGTTTTACCGCATCCGGCCAGTTTTCGCGGCCGGTCACGGCGCCGGGTCGTACCAGCTGACGTCAAGTCTCCCGGCGTGTTCGGTCGAGATCGCTCGCGATGCGCCGCCGGAGTCTCTATCTTGGCCGCATGACTGACCCGGGTGGTTCCCAGCAGCCTGACTTCAACAAACCCAACGACTACGGCTCCGGCGCGACGCCGCCGCCGTCCGGCGGATATCCGCCGCCAGCCGGCGGCCAGCCCGGATACGGCGGCCAGCCGGGATACGGCGGTCAGCCGCCGGCCGGTGGCAGCACCGAGGACAAGACGTGGATCCTGGTCGCCCACTTCGGCGCCGCCGGTGTCGCCTTCATCTCCGGCGGTTGGCTCGGCTGGGTCCCGCCGCTGATCGCGTTCCTGGTCCAGGGAAACAAGAGCCCCAACGTGCGGCAGCAGTCGCTCGGCGCGCTCAACTTCCAGATCAACTGGTCGGCGCTGACGGTGATCATCTACGTCCTGTCGATCTGCCTCGGCATCGTCACCGGCTTCGGCTTCCTGCTCTACATCCTGGTGTTCGCCACCTGGCTGGTCGCCTGGATCTTCTCGCTGATCGCCGGCATCAAGGCCAACAACGGCGAGCCGTACGAATATCCGATGACGTTCGTCAAACTGGTCAACTGACCCGACCTCACCCGCGTCACCGCCCCGTCGCAGGTTCGTCAGCGGCGGGGCTTTTGCGTGTCAATCCACCAGATCACGGACAACGGCGTCCGCAAGCAGCCGGCCGGAGAGCGTGAGGACGAGGCGACCGTCCGCGTACGGCCCGGCCTCGAACAGGCCACGTGCCAGGCAGTCGGCGGCCGCCGCGCGCGCACGCTCGCTCAGCACGTCCACCGGCAGACCGTCGACGGTGCGTACGCGCAGCATGATGTCCTCGGTGCGCCGGTCCCGCGGGGCCAGCGTCTCGCGCGCGTACGCCGGCGACTCCTTGCCGGCCAGCCGTCCGGCGTACGCGGCCGGATGCTTGACGTTCCACCACCGCACGCCGCCGACGTGACTGTGCGCACCGGGTCCGAAGCCCCACCAGTTGGCGCCTCGCCAGTAGCCGTCGTTGTGCCGGCAGCGATCCGCCGCGCTCGCCGACCAGTTGCTCACCTCGTACCAGCTCAGGCCGGCCGCGGTCAGCGCCTTCTCGGCCTGCTCGTAGCGCTCGGCCAGCGTGTCGTCGTCGGCCACCTCGACCTCGCCGCGGCTGACCTGCCGATGGAGCCGCGTGCCCGGCTCGACGATCAGCGAGTACGCGGAGACGTGGTCGACACCGGTCGCGAGCACCGCGTCCAGCGATGCCTGCCAGTCGTCGGCGGTCTCCCCCGGTGCGCCGTAGATCAGGTCGAGGCTGACGTGCTCGAACCCGGCCCGCCGAGCCCATCGCGCGACGGCCTCGGCGCGACCAGGCGTGTGGTGGCGGTCGAGAGCGGCGAGCACGTGCTCGCGCGCCGACTGCATGCCGAGCGACAGCCTGGTGAAGCCGGCCTCGACGAGCGCCGCCAGAGCGCGTTCGTCGACCGTTTCCGGGTTGCACTCCGTGGTGACCTCGGCGCCGGCGGCCAGGCCGAAGGTCGACCGCAGCTCGGCCAGCACGCGGCCGAGCTCGGCCGGCGGCAGCAGCGTGGGCGTACCACCACCGAAGAAGACCGTGTCGACGGTGACCTTCCCGAGCACCCGCGCCGCCAGCTCGATCTCCGCGCGGACGGTGTCGACGTATCGCTCGCCACGGTCGCCGCCGAGTTCGCCGGCCGTGTATGTGTTGAAGTCGCAATAACCGCATCTGGTCGTGCAGTACGGCACGTGGACGTACGCACCGAACGGCCGGCCGGTGAGCTCGGCGAGCGCGCTGGCCGGCAACACGCCGTCTGCCGGCGCCGGATCGCCGTCAGGCAATGTCGATGGCACGTCCGCGATTATCGCGTGGCCAGGGCCCAGCGGGTCACCGGCGGCACGGCCAGGCCGGCCGCGAGGAAGATCAGCGCCAGTCCCAGCCAGCCTGGCCAGCCACCGGTGAAGCGTCCGGCGCCGAGCACCAGCGAGGTCGTCAACGCCGGGCCGACCATCGCGCCGAGCGACAGGCTCATGCCGTAAATCCCCTGGTACTGGCCCTGCGCGTGGGCCGGGGCCAGGCCGAAGGCCAGGCCCCAGGTGCCGGCGGCGAAGAGCAGCTCGCTGGTCACCTGCACGAGCGCGCCGGCGACCAGCACCACAGCCGCGACGATCGCGGGCTGGCCGCTGGCGAGCGCGAAGACCGCGCACGCGACGGCGATGATGAACCCCGCCCGGCGCAGCGCGCGACCGGAGTCGTGGACCGTACGCACGTTGCGGCTCGCCCTGACCTGAAACAGCACGACCGCGAGCGTGTTCACCACCAGCAGCACCGACACCATCCAGCGCGGCGCCTCGGTCCGCTGCACGAGCCACAGCGGCAGCGTGACCTCGATCAGGCCGTACTGGATGCCGAGCACGCCGGCCAGGAACATCACGGCGAGATAGGGCCGGTCGCGCAGCGCCTCCAGCCGTCGCGTGCCGGGCGGAGCCGGCACCGGCACCAGGCGCGGCACGGCGAGGATCACCACGCCGGCCACCACGAAGGTCAGCGCGTCGCCGAGGATCGCCGATCGGTACGCCGTCGCCGTGTCGAGGTGCAGGGCGATGCCGGCCACCGCCGCGCCGAGGGTGATGCCGAGGTTGGTCACCGACCGCAGGATCGACTGCGTGCGTACGCGCTGGTCGGCCGGCACCGAGCCGGCGACCAGCGCACCGCGCGCGCTGTTTCCGGCGGAGTCCGCGATCCCCTGCAACCCCATCGCGACGACCAGCCAGGCCGGACCGCTGACCAGCACCAGCGTGCCGGTGATGATGCCGTTCAGGCAGGCGGCGACGACCAGCACCTCACGCGGTCCGTACCGGTCGGCCAGATGCCCCGTCGGCGCGCTGGCCACCAGCCGCGAGCCGCCGGCGACAGCCAGCGCGAGCGCAAGCTGCGCCGCCGTGAGGCCGACCGATCGGGTGAAGTAGATCGCGCTGACCGTCATGAACAGGCCGTTGCCGAAGGAGTTGACCAGGTTGCCGGCGATCAGTGCGCGGACCGCACGCGACGACTGTTTGCTGGCGGTCTCGGCGGCGACGATCACCACCTCAGATTAACAGTACGCACGTACTGTTTCGAGCGATTTTCCGCGCCCCGTACGACTCCAGGTGACCGCGGATACGGCTGATGGCCGATGCCGGCCACCGCCGGTGACCGCATACCCTCGAGCCGTTCCGTACCAAGCCGTCCAAGGCCGTCCGAGGAGATCCGTGCGCCGACTGCTGATCGCCGTTGCCGTCCTCGCCTGTGTGGCAGTGCTGGCGGTGATCGCGGTGGTCACCTTCGCGGTAACCCGCGGCGGCAACGTGCCGGTGCCGGCCGCGCTCAAGCCGGAAGGCTGCACCATCAAGGTCGGCGGCGACACCATCTCGCTCGCGCTCGACCGCGCGCAGAACGCGTCGACCATCGCCGCCGTCGGCTTCCAGCGGGGCGACGGCCTGCGCGGTGTCACGGTCGCGCTGGCCACCGCGCTGCAGGAGTCGAAGCTGGAGAACGTGCCCGGCGGCGACCGCGACTCCATCGGCCTGTTCCAGCAGCGGCCGTCGCAGGGCTGGGGCACGCCGGAGCAGCTGGCCGACCCGCGCTATGCGGCGACCGCCTTCTACAAGCGGCTGGAGAAGGTCGACGGCTGGGAGAAGCTGCCGCTGCACGAGGCCGCGCAGAAGGTGCAGCGGTCCGCCGACGGCAGCGCGTACGCGCCATGGGAGTTCGAGGCGACGACGCTGGCCACCGCCTACTCCGGCCAGGCCGCCGGCACGGTCAGCTGCCTGGTGCGGCACAAGTCCGGCGGCACCGACGACCTGTCCACGCAGCTGCGCGGTGACCTGCGCGGCGATGTGAGCACGAAGGCGGTCAGCATCAGGGTCGGCACGGCCACCGGATCGTCGGTCGCTCCGCTGCTGGTGGCGCCGATCGGGTCGAAGGACCTGCCGGCCTACCGGCGGCTCGCGTACTGGCTGGTCGCGCACGCGCAGACGTACCGGATCGAGACGGTCGCGTACAAGGACGTGCGGTGGTCGGCCTCCGACGGCTCCTGGACGACCGTCACCCCCGACAACACCGGCCGCATCGCCGTCCAGTTCAAATGACGCCGCATGGTCGCCCTACGTGCGGCTGGCTTGAGTTTCAACCTGTTTGGCTCTGGCGGTCTTTGGGCTGTGTCTGTTTTGCGGTTGTTGAGTGGGCGCGTCGAGTGTTGGGGGATCCTGGTCGGGGGTCGGGTGGTATTGGTGCGCTGGCTGGGAGAGTGATTTTCGGCCGGAGGCAGCCGAACGCGCGTCGGACCCGCCCGGCGAGTAGTCACAACAGCATTACTCGCCTCAGCAGTCACACCCACCACAGGGGCCGGCGGTCACGCAGACGTGAAAGCCGTGTTTCGTGCATCTAGCTGAAAGGACATCACCCTGGTCGCTGCACTGCCCGACGATGACCCGGATGGGCAGCCAACCCAGGGGGCTAAAACTCAAGACCAGCGCACGCAGGGCGACCCTGCGGCCACTTACTTCTTGGGGGTGTCGGAGGTGGAGAGGGCGGCGATGAAGGCCTCCTGCGGGACCTCCACCCGGCCGACCATCTTCATCCGCTTCTTGCCTTCCTTCTGCTTCTCCAGCAGCTTGCGCTTACGGGTGATGTCACCGCCGTAGCACTTGGACAGCACGTCCTTGCGGATCGCCCGGATGTTCTCGCGCGCGATCACCCGGCTGCCGACCGCCGCCTGGATCGGCACCTCGAACTGCTGCCGCGGGATCAGCTCGCGCAGCCGCTGCGTCATGGACACGCCGTACGCGTAAGCCTTGTCCTTGTGCACGATCGCGCTGAACGCGTCGACCGTCTCCCCCTGCAGCAGGATGTCGACCTTGACCAGCGCCGCCTCCTGCTCGCCGGTCGGCTCGTAGTCCAGGCTCGCGTAACCCTTCGTCCGCGACTTGAGCTGGTCGAAGAAGTCGAAGATGATCTCCGCCAGCGGCAGCGTGTAACGCAGCTCGACGCGCTCCTCGGACAGGTAGTCCATGCCGCCGAGCACCCCGCGGCGCGACTGGCAGAGCTCCATGATCGCGCCGATGTAGTCACTCGGGGCGAGGATCGTCGCGCGTACGACCGGCTCGTACACGGCCGCGATCTTGCCGGCCGGAAACTCGCTCGGGTTGGTGACGGTGTGCTCCGCGCCGTCCTCCATCTCGACCCGGTAGACCACGTTGGGCGCGGTGGCGATCAGGTCGAGGTCGAACTCGCGCTCCAGCCGTTCGCGGATGATCTCCAGGTGCAGCAGGCCGAGGAAGCCGCAGCGGAAACCGAAGCCGAGCGCCACCGAGGTCTCCGGCTCGTACACCAGCGCCGCGTCGTTGAGCCGCAGCTTCTCCAGTGCCTCGCGCAGGTCCGGATAGTCGGAGCCGTCGATCGGATAGAGGCCGGAGAACACCATCGGCTTGGGGTCGGAATAGCCGGACAGCGGCTCGGTCGCCGGCTTCACCTGCGTCGTCACGGTGTCACCGACCCGCGACTGGCGCACGTCCTTCACACCGGTGATCAGGTAGCCCACCTCGCCGGCGCCGATCGCGTCGGAGGCCACCGGCTCCGGCGAGATCACGCCGAGCTCCAGCAGCTCGTGGGTCGCGCCGGTGGACATCATCCGGATCCGCTCTCGCGCGGACAGCTTGCCGTCGACGACACGGACGTAGGTGACGACGCCGCGGTAGATGTCGTACACCGAGTCGAAGATCATCGCGCGCGCCGGGCCGCCGGAGTCGCCGACCGGCGGCGGCACCTGCTTGACGATCTGGTCGAGCAGCGCCTCCACGCCTTCGCCGGTCTTGCCGGAGACCCGCAGGCAGTCGCTCGGCTCACAGCCGATCAGGTGTGCCAGCTCCTCGGCATAGCGCTCCGGCTGCGCGGCCGGCAGGTCGATCTTGTTGAGCACCGGGATGACGTGTAGGTCGGCTTCCAGCGCGAGGTAGAGGTTGGCCAGCGTCTGCGCCTCGATCCCCTGCGCCGCGTCGACCAGCAGCACCGCACCTTCGCAGGCGGCCAGGCTGCGGGACACCTCGTAAGTGAAGTCGACGTGGCCAGGTGTGTCGATCATGTTCAGCACGTACTCGGAGCCGGCGCTCTGCCACGGCATGCGCACGGCCTGGCTCTTGATCGTGATGCCGCGCTCGCGCTCGATGTCCATCCGGTCGAGGTACTGCGCGCGCATGGCCCGCTCCGGCACCACACCGGTTTTCTGCAGCATGCGGTCGGCAAGCGTGGACTTGCCGTGGTCGATGTGAGCGATGATGCAGAAGTTGCGAATCAGCTCGGGGTCGGTCGATCCGGGCAGATGGGTCAACGGGCTTCCTCAGGGTGGTCAGGCGTAAGGCTCCATTCTCCCATGCCGCCCCCGCCTGACCCGGAGGCGGATTGGAGCGTACGAACCGCGTGGTCTATCCTGGCTAATCGCGTGCGTTGTGCCGTTGCCGGCACACGCCAAGACCCGAAACCCCGACAGACGACCCGAGGCTAACGCGTGGCGAACATCAAGTCCCAGATCAAGCGGATCAAGACCAACGAGAAGGCGCACCAGCGCAACAAAGCGGTGAAGTCCTCGCTGAAGACCGCGATCCGGCGCTTCCGGGAAGCCGCCGCGACCGGCGACAAGGAAGCCGCGACCGCGCAGCTGCGGATCGCCTCGCGCGCGCTGGACAAGGCCGCCAGCAAGGGTGTCATCCACCAGAACCAGGCGGCCAACAAGAAGTCCGCGATGGCGCAGGCAGCCGACAAGCTCTAAGCACCGCGCGTCACCAGGAGCCACCCGATCGTCGGGGTGGCTCCTTTTCGTGTCTCTATCGCTGTTTGCGGCCGCGCCGGCGGTTGCCGCTGAGCGCCTCCTCCGGCGCGCCCTGCTCGGCGGCCGGATCCCATGGCGGCGGCCGGTTGCCGCGGATGTCGCTCATGAAGTCGTCGAGCTCGTCCGGCACCACCGGCAGCTGCTGGGTCGCCTCGGTCTCGCCGTCGTCCTTGCGCTGGCTCGGCGGATCGGTGACGACCGGGATGACCTGGGTGTGCTCGCTTCGCGGGCGCGCGTACAGGGACGGGTCGGCCGGGATCACCGCGGTGTCGTCGCTGACCGGACCACGGCCCTGCGCCTTCTGCTCCTCGCGGGCGAGCCGTTTCTCCTCGCGTACGCGCTCACGCTGGGCCTTGCGGTGCTCGCGCGCCGCTGACATGCCGGACGGCGGTGGCTGCGCTGGCTGTGGCTCTGGCTCCGGTTCCGGCTCCGGGGGCGTCTTGATCGAGCGCTCGGTCGCGGTGGCGACGACGTCGTTGAGCTTGACCATCGCCGCGATCGCCAGCGGCAACACCAGCACACCCCACCAGGACACGAAGCCGAGCAGCGCGAGCACGATGCCGACCGCGATGGCCACCTCGAAGAACAGGAACGACCAGACCGGTCCCGGGTTGATCGTCTTGAGCCGGAGCACCTTCGCGTAGATGGTCCGCCGCTCCGGCGGCCGGCGGGATTTCTTCGCCATCACCGACTTCCTTTCGCCGCCGCGATGGCCAGTACGGCGCGCTCCAGCGCGTACTGCTCGTCCTGCGCGACACCTTTCACGTCCGCGTTCAGCGCCGCCGCCACCCGCATCGCGGTGGCCAGGCCATCGTCGGTCCAGCCGCGGCCCTGGCGCTGCGCGCGCTCCACCTTCCAGGGTGGCATGCCGAGCTGGCTGGCCAGCTGGTATGCGCTGCCGCGGCGAGCGCCGTTGACGCGCGCGATCGTACGGATGCCGTCGGCCAGCGCGTCGGCGATCAGCACCGGCGCCACGCCCAACGACTCGGCCCAGCGCAGTGCCTGCAACGCCTCGACGGTGTTGCCGGCGACCGCCGCGTCGGCGACGGTGAAGCCGGTGACCTCGGCTCGGCCGCGGTGATAGCGGCGTACAGCGGCGGCGTCGACCGCGCCGCCGGAGTCGACCACCAGCTGCGCGCACGCGGTGGCCAGCTCGCGCAGGTCGTTGCCGACGCTCTCCAGGATCAGGCCGAGCACGTCTTTGCCGGCCTTGCCGCCGTTGCGCGCGATCTCGGCGCGTACGAACGCCGTCCGGTCGCCCTGCTTGGTCACCTTCGCGCACGGCACGACCACCGCGCCGGCTTTCTTGAGACCCTCGACGAGCGCCTTCTGCTTCGCGCCGCCGGAGTGCTCGACGACCAGCACGGTCCCTTCGACCGGGTCGGCCGCGTAGCTCACCAGCGCGGCCGTCAGCTCCTTGGTGCCGTCCTGGCCGGCGTGCACGACCACCACTCGCTCGCCACCGAACAGCGACGGCCCGAGCAGCTCGTCCAGCTGCACCGGCGCGAGCTCGTTTGCCTGCAGGTGCTGGATTTCCGCGGACGCCTCGCGCCGCTGCACGGCCGCGACGACGTCCTGCACGGCGCGGGAAACCAGCAGCTCCTCGTCGCCGACCACCAGCCGTACCGGCGCGAGCAGGTCGCCGGAGTCGGCCAGGTCGTGTGCTGGTGCGGTGTTCGGAGGCACGGCTGCATCGTCGCATGCCGGCACCCGCCATGCGCGACACAGGCGGATAGTCGGGCCGTTCGTCGGGTGTCGGGTGTCTGGGTGAACGATCATCGCATTCATGGCTCGATGGGTGTGTCCACAGTGCGACCGCGAGTTCGGCCGTACGAACCAGTCGCATGTGTGCGTGCCAGGCTGCACGGTCGAGGAGACGTTCGCGCCGTGGCCGCCGCACTATCTGCGGATCTATCGCGCGATCGAGGAGCATCTCGACTCGCTCGGACCGCTGCACGCCGACGCCGTCAAGGTTGGCGTCTTCCTCAAGAGCGACCGGAAGATCGCCGAGGTCCGGCCGAAGGCGCGGTCACTCCAGCTGGCGCTGGCGCTGCCCCGTACGATCGACCATCCGCGCGTTTCGCGGTGTTTCCGGATGCCTGAGCAGACCTGGCACGTCATCAAGCTCACCAGCCTCGACGACGTCGACGAGGAGCTGCTGGACTGGCTGGCCGAGGGCTATCTCGCGGCTACCGCTTAGCCTCGATCCGTGGACCTGCGTCGTTCGCGGATCGAGGCTTGGCCAGCACACCGCGGCGGGATCGCCAGGACAGGATCGACGCGATCGACAGCGCCGACGCGAAGCCGGCGACGCAGGCGAACGAGCCGATCGACAGCACCGAACCGGCCGATCCGACCGAGCCGATCGACAGGACCGAGCCGGTCGACCCGATCGAGAGGATCGACCCGCTCGATCCGATCGACAGGATGGACCGCGACGACCCGATGCTCAGCAACGAGCTGTGCGACTTGATCGACAGGCGCGACTCGCGCATCTTCTTCGCCACGCCGCCATCCTGCCTGACCGGCCCCACGTAGGGGTGATGTTTGACGGTCAGCAGCGACCGCCCAAACACCACTCTCGCGGTGGTCATGGCGAGCGTGCCACTGGGTCGGTGCCGCGAGCGACGCCGGCGAGCCGGCCGTCCTGCCGTACCACCGCCACGTCGCCATCGAGGTCGGTGCGCCAGACCTGTGCGCCGATCCGGCGCAGGTGCAGCAGCACGCCTGGACTCGGATGGCCGTAGTCGTTGCCCAGCCCCACCTCCACGATCGCGACGGCCGGTGCGACCGTGTCGATGAACCTCGGGTCGCTGTACATCGAGCCGTGGTGCGGCACCTTGAGCACGTCGGCCCGTACGGCGGCGCCGGCCGACAGGATGGCGTCTTCCTCCTCGCGCTCGGCGTCGCCAGGCAGCAGCACGGTGGTGCCGGCGAGGTCGGCCAGCACCATCAGCGAGTTGTTGTTGGGGTCGGACCGAGTGCCGCGGATGGTGGCCGACGGGCCGAGCACGCGCAGGCCGACCGGGCCGACCTGATACTGGTCGCCTGGCTGCACGGTGACCACCCGCAGGTGGTGGCGACTCACGGCTGTCTCCAGGGTCTGCTCACCGGTGCCTGGCAGCCGGTATCGCCCCACCAGCACCACGCCGACCTGCCGGCCGCGTACGGCCCCTTCGATGCCTCCGACGTGGTCGGCATGCAGATGGCTGAGCAGCAGCACCGGGATCACCTGGATGTCCAGCCGGCGCAGGCAGCCGTCCACCGCCACCGGCTCCGGTCCGGTGTCGATGACGACCGCGGTGAGCGCGGCCACCCGCAGCACGATCGCGTCACCCTGACCGACCGCACAGCCGACCAATTGCCAGCCGACCGGTGGCCAGCCCGGCGCGACCACCCGGATCGGCACCACCACCAGGATGACGACCACGATCACCGCGGCCGCCGCCCGGCGTATCCAGGCGATCCGGCCGGCCGCGAGGACAACGAGCAGGACGACCAGCAGGAGCAGCGCGCCCGATAGGCCGGACGGCCACGGCAGCACACCACCGGGGATGTTGGCCCCGATGTCGGCGATGGTGACCAGCCACAGCGCCGGCCAGGAGGCGCACCACGCCAGGACCGCGGCGACCGGCGGCGCGACCGGCGAGACGAGTGCGGCCAGCACGCCGAGCACGGTCGCCGGCGCCACCGCCGGCACGGCCAGCAGGTTGGCCGGGACCGCGACCAGGCCGACCGTCCCGGACATGCCGGCGATCACCGGCGCGCAGGCGAGCTGTGCCGCGGCCGGCACCGCGATGCCTTCGGCGATGCCGGCCGGAACGCGCCGGCTGCGCAACGCGTCTCGCCAGCCTGGAGCAACGACCAGCAGACCGGCGGTCGCCAACACGGACAGGACGAAACCCGCCGAGGCCGCCTGTCCCGCGTCGAGCAGGATCAGCAGGCCGATGGTCGCGCACAGCGCCGGCAACGCGGAACGCGGCCGGCCGGACGCCAGCGCGACCAGCGCGAGGCCACCCATCACCGCCGCTCTCAGCACGCTCGGGGAGGGCCGCGCCAGCACGACGAAGCCGGCCAACGCGACGGCCGCGCAGACGGCCGCGACCGTTGGTCGCGCTCGCAGCCGGCGACAGAGCAGCAGCACGACGCCGGACACGATGGCGCAGTTGGAGCCGGACACCGCGGTCAGGTGCGTCATGCCGGTCAGCCGGAAGTCCTCAGCGACCTGCGGGTCGAGGGTGCTCGTGTCGCCGACGACCAGTCCCGGCAGCAAGCCACCCTGTGGGTCCGGCAGCGGGTCGCAGGCCTGGCGGAGGCCGGCGCGCAGCCCGCCAGCGGCGGTTTGGACGTACGGCGGCGCACCGATCAAGGTCGGCGGGCCGGCGGCGGTCAGCGTGGCGGCGGTGACCGCCACACTGCCTGGCGGTCCGAGCCGGCCGGACACCCGAAGCCGCTGCCCGGGCAGCAGACCGAGCCACCGCCGATCCGCGCCGAAGACCAGCACCGACGCGCCGAGCGCGAGCCGGCGGCCGGACGTACGCAGCTCGCTGACGCCGATCGGCACCAGATAGCTCGGTGCGGCGGCGGAGCGGATCGGCCGAGGATCGTCCTGGACCGTACCGACCACGCTCACCTCGGCGCGGTCGGCGGCCAACACCGGGATCGGGCCGGTGTCGCGCGGCAACAGCTGGACCGAGGTGGTGAGGCCGCCGCCGGCGACCCCCAACGCAGCCGCCGCCAACACACCGAGCCAGTGCGCTTTTCCACACATTGCTGCCACAAACACGACGGCGCCGACGACCGCGATCGCCAACGCGACCGGTGGACTCGTCAGCAGGCCGGCGAGCGCCGCGGCCCAGATGCCCGCGCCGACCGCCGCCAGCCGCAGGTCGAGGCCGTCGTGCTCGGTCACACCGTCACCTGGCCCCGCAGGCTGGCGAACTTCGCCGCGCCGATGCCGGACACCTCGCGCAGCTGCTCGACCGAACCGAACGGCCCGTGCTGCGCGCGGTAGTCGACGATACGTTTCGCCAGCACCGGACCGACGCCGGGCAGCGCGTCGAGCTGCTCGGCGGTGGCGGTGTTGAGATTGACCGGGCCGACCTTCGGCGCGGCACCGGCGGCAGCCGTCGGCGTGCCGACGATGATCTGCTCGCCGTCGACCAGCTTGCGCGCCAGGTTGACCGAGGTCAGGTCGGTGCCTGGCAGCGCTCCGCCGGCCGCCGCGACGGCGTCGGCGACCCGCGAGCCGGCCGGCAGCCGGACCAACCCCGGCCGGCGTACCTTCCCGGCGACCGCGACCACCACCAGCTGCGCGGTGGCGGCCGCGCGGCTCGGGACGACCTTGAGCTGCTCGGCCGGCTCGGCGACCGGCCGGGACCGCCAGGCGGCCCAGCCGGCCAACGCGGCGGCGAGCAGCATGACGGCGACCAGCGCGGCGAGGCCGCGCCGGCCCGGATTGACCAGCGCGCCCCGCAACGCCTGCGGCAGCCACCGGCTTTTCGGCTCTGTCCAGTCGATCCCGGCCGGACGCTCGGCGTTTTCCCCGCTGTCCGGGAAAAGATCGGACAGCCGGGACCGGGCGTACGCGGTCAGCGACTCGGACGCGGTGCGGCGGAGCGGCAGGAGTGGCACGCCTCGAACGCTACGGAGTGCCGCGGGGTTTCGGTGCGACTGAAGGCAAATCTGTGGATGACAGATCGCTGTGTGGATAACCCGGCTCGCCGAGAAATCTGTGCTATGAGCCGTCCGGCTCGTTTCGGGTCGGCGTCGGTGCACACCCACGACAGATGCCGTTCATGTTGTGGTCGCATGGACGCCATGCGTGCGTCTGACGCACGCATGGGGGCCATGCGACCACCTCCCCCACACCACCGGGTGACCGATGTGACTGGCGATGCAGAAGAGGCGCGGGCTCTCCTGGCCGGCGCTCCGACCAACCAGCCAGGCGAGCACGGCGCCAGCCAGCCACCAAGGGCCTGGCACTGGCATCCATCGCACATGCGGTGGCCATGCGCGATGCCGCGTCACACGCGGGAAATCGCGTTTACTTAGCTAAGTTTCCACGCGAACCCACCCCCCACCCGATCTGGGTGGGGGCCCAGATTGGCAGGGGGGTACGACAGTTTCGCGCCGCATCGCCAAATGTGATGCTGTCGATCATGGAGAAAATCGCGTGCTGTCAGGTCAGCCGGGGCTGACGACGACGCCTACGACGCCGGGGCCGACGTGTGCGCCGATGACGGCGCCGACCTCGCTGGTGAGCAGGTCCTTCACCTGAGGCAGCCGGTCGGACAGCCGGGTCGCGAGGGTTTCGGCGCGTTGTGGCGCGGCGAGGTGGTGTACGGCGACGTTCACCGGTCCTATGGCCAGCTCGACTGCCAACTCCTCCAGGCGGGCCAACCCGCGCGCGCTGGTACGCACCCGTTCGGCAAGTGCGACGCCGGCCGTGTCGACGCGGAGAATCGGCTTGACGGCCAGCGCGGTGCCGACCAACGCGGCGGCCGCGCCGATACGTCCGCCGCGGCGCAGATATTCCAGCGTGTCAACGTAAAACAACGTGGTCGTACGCCGCACGGCCTCCTCGGCGGCAGCGCGTACGTCCGCCGCGTCGCCGCCGTCACGTGCCACGGCCGCGGCGGCCAGCACCGGGAAACCGAGGCCCATCGCGGTCGACCCGGAGTCGACGACCGACACCGTGCCGGAGAACTCGCGCGACGCGGCGACCGCCGACGCGTACGTGCCGGACAGCTTGCTCGACAGGTGTACGGCCACGACGTCCGAGGCGTCGGCCAGCGCATCCGCATATGCGCGCGCGAGCTCGGCCGGGGACGGCCGTGAGGTGGCGACAGAGATCCGCCGCTCGCCGAGAGCCGCCGCCACGTCCGCCGGCGTCACGTCGACGCCTTCGACGCCGGACCGGCCGCCGACGGTGACCGTCAGCGGCACCACACGTACGCCGGCCTCGGCGGCGACCGAGGCGGACAGGCCGGCCGTGGAGTCCGTGACCACCGCAACCCGCCGAGTCATGGCCTCGACCCTAGTCCCAGCAGGACCGTACGGTGGCCGCGAGGGCCGAACCGATCTCGGCGTGCGTCTGCCAGCCATAGTGCATGCCGTCCGGGTTGGCGCGACCGGCCAGCAGGTGCGGCCAGACGATCCGCGGCAGGTCGACCATTGGTACGTCCTGCCGCCGTCCCCACGCGCGCGCGGCCGCGACCGCCGGACCGTGGCCACGCGGCTCACCAGAGGCGCAGCCATAGACGGCGGCCTGGTGCGGCGGCGGCAGGATCCCCACCACCGGCACGCCAGGGTGGAAGAAGCGCACGCCACCGAGGCAGTTGGTCAGGTAGGTGTCCGTCAACGCCTGCGGCAACGCGCGCCACGGCGTACGCAGCGCGGCGACCGGCTGCGTCCGCTGGTATGCCTGCCGGACCGCGCGCCGCAACGCCGGTGGCCGCAGATAGCGGATCCCCTCCCGCAGCCAGGTCGGCACCGTCGTCGGCAGATAGTCCATGCCACCGACCGCCAGCACCACCGCCGAGGCACGCGCCAGCAGCACCGAATAGACGTACGGGTCGCGCGTCATCGACCACCACACGTCACGCGACGTCCAGCCGACGCGCGCGACCAGATCGGCGGTCACCGCGACACCGCCAGCGGACAGCTCAGCCGCCATCACGTTCGGGAACAGCCGAGGGTCGGTGCTGATCTCGCCACGCTCCGGCCCGTAGAACGCCAACGAGTCGGCGAAGACCAGGACGTGCTTCATCAGGGAGTGGCGGCACCGACGTTGTACGCGGACAGGACCCACTCGTCCGGCGCGTCGCTGGACACCACCGGCCGGGTGCGCAGCTGGGCCCAGTGGCAGTTGTGCAGGCCGCTGACCGTACGCGCCAGCTCCTCCGGCCAGCGCAGCAGCTCGGCCAGGCCGTAACGGATCGCGCCACCGTGCGACACCAGGATCACCGTCGCCTCGGTCACGTCGGAAACGCGCGTCACCGCGCTGCGGATCGCGGCGGCGACCCGCGTGCGTACGGCGTCAGGGTCCTCGCGGCCGTTGACCGTCGGTTGCCGGCCGGCCTGCCACATCGCGAACGCCTCGGAGTCGTGCTCGGCCAGCTCGGCGTGCGTCTTGCCCTGCCAGTCACCCCAGTGCCGCTCGCGCAGCCGCTCGTCGGTGTGTACGGCCAGGCCGGTGCGCTCGGCGAGCGCCGCGGCGGTCTGCTGCGCCCGCTGCAGGTCGCTGGAGACCAGCAACGACGGCGACATCGCGGCCAGCAGCTCGGCCGCCTTCTCCGCCTCGGCGACGCCGGTCTCGGACAGCGGCGGGTCGAGCTGCCCCTGGAACCGGCTCTCCGCGTTCCAGCCGGTCAGGCCGTGCCGCCAGAGGATCAGCCGTACGGAGGTCATTCGGTCGACTCCAACGCCGAGTCCACGAACGGGATGGTGGGGCAGTCCTTCCACAGCCGCTCCAGCGCGTAGAAGGCGCGCTCGTCGGAGTGCTGGACGTGCACGATGACATCGACGAAGTCGAGCAGGACCCAGCGGCCTTCCCGTGCGCCTTCGCGCCGGACCGGCTTGACGTCGTGTTGCGTACGCAGCCGCTCCTCGACCGCGTCGACGATGGCCGAGACCTGGCGCTCGTTCGGCGCGGACGCGATCAGGAACGCGTCGGTGATGACCAGCTGGTCGCTCACGTCCAGGATGACCACGTCGGTGGCCTTCTTGTCGGCCGCGGCCTGCGCGGCGGAGAGCGCGAGCTGACGCGCGCGATCGGACACCGGCACCGGTCAGGCCTCCTCATACGACGACATTGCGCAGCTCGAGGGTCTCATGCGCGGCTCACGACGGAGTCACTGGCACCACACTCCAGCCTCACCAGCAGAAACACGCCGACTACAGGCGGTCACCGATAGCCGGCGCCGTTGCCCGGGCCGTCGCCGCGATAGAGCCGGCGCTTCTCGATGTACTGCACCACCCCGTCCGGCACGAGATACCAGACCGGCCGCTTCGCCGCGACGCGCTCACGGCAGGAGGTCGACGAGATCGCCATCGCCGGCACCTCGATCAGCGAAACCGAGTCGGCCGGCACGTCGTCCGGCAGCTTCGGGTCGGACAGCTCGAAACCGGGCCGGGTGACGCCGACGAAATGCGCCATGCCGAACAGTTCCTCGTGGTTTTTCCAGGACAGGATCGCCGGCAGCGCGTCGGCGCCGGTGATGAAGAACATCTGCACGTCTTTGCCGTAGATCTCCCGCAAATCCTGCAGCGTGTCGATGGTGTACGTCGGCCCCGGCCGGTTGATGTCGACCCGGCTCACCGAAAACCGCGGGTTGGACGCGGTGGCGATGACGGTCATCAGATAGCGGTCCTCGGCGGGGCTGATCCCCTCTTTCCAGTACGGCTGGCCGGTCGGCACGAAGACGACCTCGTCCAGGCCGAACCGGTCGGCGACCTCGCTGGCCGCCACCAGGTGTCCGTGGTGGATCGGGTCGAACGTGCCACCCATGATCCCGATACGGTCCACCGGCTCGTCGATAGCCATCCGTGCATTGTCGCAGCTCAACCGGCCGTACGCTGGTGACGCGCAGCACGTTAGAACTGGAAGCCGGTGGGGAACGGGTCGGTCGGGTCCAGCAGGTATCGCGCGGTGCCGGTGACCCAGGCGCGGCCGGTGATGGTCGGCAGCACCGCCGGCAGCCCGGCCACCGAGGTCTCCCCGACCAGCCGGCCGACGAACCGCGAGCCGATGAACGACTCGTTCACGAAGTCGGTGTCCAGCGGCAGCTCACCGCGCGTCCACAGCTGCGCCATCCGCGCGGAGGTGCCAGTGCCGCACGGCGACCGGTCGAACCAGCCCGGATGGATCGCCATCGCGTGGCGCGAGTGCCGCGCATTCGAGCCGGGTGCGGCGAAATACACGTGATGACACACGTCGATGCCGGCGATCTCCGGATGCCGCGGCGGGTCTGCTTCGTTGATGGCCGCCATGATTGCCAGGCCGGCACGCAAAATCTCCTGCTGGTGGGCGCGGTCGTACGACAGGCCGAGGTCCTCAAGCCGTACGATCGCGTAGAAATTGCCGCCGAAAGCCAGGTCGTAGGACACCGCGCCGATGCCAGGCACCGAAACTTCGGCGTCGAGCCGCAGGACGTACGCGGGCACGTTCTCGATCGTCACCGACTCGGCGCGACCGTCTCGTACGGCGACACGCGCGATCACCAGGCCGGCCGGCGTGTCCAGCCGTACGACCGTCTCCGGCTCGGTCACCGGCACCATGCCGGTCTCGACCAGAACCGTTGCCACGCCGATGGTTCCGTGTCCGCACATCGGTAGACAGCCGGACACCTCGATGAAGACCACACCCCAGTCGGCGTCCGCGCGCGCCGGCGGCTGCAGGATCGCACCACTCATCGCCGAGTGGCCGCGCGGTTCGTTCATCAGTAACAACCGCAGATCGTCCATCGTGGACATGAAATGCCGGCGCCGGTCGTTCATGGTCTCGCCCGGGATGGCGCCGACGCCGCCGGTGACGACCCGCGTCGGCATGCCTTCGGTGTGCGAGTCGACGGCGCTGAACATCCGGCTGGCACGCATTTTCAGTCCCTCGTCCTCAGATGTTCCAGCGCTCGCGCCACGTCCGCGCGTACGCGCTCCTCGTTTTCCTGGCTCAGCGGACCACGCGGCGGCCGGGTCGGTCCACCGTAGCTCTCGCCGACGATGTCCATGCTGAGCTTGATCGCCTGGACGAACTCGGTGCGCGAGTCCCAGCGGAAGGCCGGCAGCAGATGACGATAGAGCTCTCGCGCCTCGGCGATCCGGCCGGCCCTCACCAGGTCGTAGAGCTCCACCGACGCGGCCGGAAACGCGTTTGGATAGCCGGCAAACCAGCCGACCGTGCCGTCGACCAGCGTCTCGAACAACAGGTCGTCGGCGCCGGAGACGACGTCGAGGTCGCACAGCTCACGGATCTCCAGCACCCGCCGCGCGTCGCCGGAAAACTCCTTCACCGCAACGACTTCCGGGATCTTCGCCAACTCGGCGAGCAGGTGCGGTGTCAGGTCGACCTTGGTGTCGAACGGATTGTTGTACGCCATGATCGGCAGACCGACCTCGGCGACTTTCGTATAGTGTTCAACGACTTCCGACGCCGACGCGCGGTAGACGATCGGCGGCAGCAGCAAAACCGCGTCGGCACCGTCTTCTTTGGCCAGCTCGGCCCACTTCTGTGCCTGGTGCCAGCCGACCGCGTGCGCGCCGGCGATCACGATTCCCCGGCCGTCGACCGCGGAAACCGCGGTCTGCACCACCTTCCGCCGCTCCTCGTCGGTCAGCGACGAATACTCCCCCAGCGATCCGTTGGCTCCGATGCCGCGGCAACCGTTGCGGATCAGCCAGTCGCAGTGTGCCGCGTAGCGGTCGTAGTCCACCGCCAGGCCGGCCGGCGCGGACTTGTCCGGCCGGAACGCCAGCGTGGTCGCCACGACGACACCGGTCAGATCACTCATCGTCTTTTCCTCTCTCCGAAGCCAGATCTCCAAGGCGTACGGGGATCGCGATCGGACGGCGGTCGGTGGTGGCACCGTCCGGGGCCGCGGACAGCAGGTCCTCGACCGTACGTCCGCAGATCCGTCCCTGGCAGATGCCGAGGCCGGCGCGAGTGCCGAGTTTCAGCGACCGCAGGCCGGCATCGCCGTACGCGACGCGCGTTTTCCGTAGGAAATCGAAGGAAACCTCTTCGCATCGGCACACCAAGGTGTCACCGGTCAGCCAGGCCCTCCAGCCGGCGCCGATCGCGTGGACCTTCCCCATCCGCATCGCGAACCGCCGCAAGGCCTGTCGTCGTCTGACAAGTTTGCCCGGTGGCGGGCTGCCTGCCGCGCAGAGTCCGGCGATCTCGCCTTCCACACGTGCGAGTTGCGCGCCACCGATGCCGGTTATCTCGCCAGCCGCGAAAACACCTGGCACGGACGTACGTTGTGCGTTGTCGACAGCCACAAAGCGGTCCGGCGACAGGTCACATCCGGCCGCCAGTGCCAACTCCAGCCGCGGCGTGAAACCATGGCTGACACAAACGGCATCGACTCTGATCCGCTGTTCCGTGCCGGGCAACGGCCGCCACAACCGGTCAACCGACGCGACCGTCACCGACTCGACCCGGTCGACGCCGTTCGCGGCGACGACCGCCTTGCCGACGCGATATGGGATGCGGCGCCGAGCCATCGTCGCCAGATAAGACAGAAACTCGCCGGACTTGCCGATCGCGTCGAGTCCGACATAGCCGGAAAACGACCGCGCCGCCTCGTAAACACCGACGACTCGCGCGCCGACGCGAGCCAGCGATGTGGCGACCGGCAACAAAAACGGGCCGGCGCCGGCGACGACGACCCGGCGCCCGATCGCGGTCCCCTCGCTTTTCGCCAATGCCTGGGCCGCGCCGCCGGTGACCACACCGGGCAGATCCCAACCGGGGAAAGGCAAAGTGCGGTCGTGCGCTCCGGTCGCCAGGACGAGCGCGTCCGGCTCGTACGTCCGCATCTCGCCGCCGACCAGCGCGTGCACGGTCCGCGGCGGCTCGATCGTCCACACCTCCGCCTTGACGTGGTTTTCGTCGTACGGCACGGCAGATCCGCGCCAATACTGGCCGCCGACGCGGTCGTACGCGTCGAGCAACGTCACCGAAGCTCCGGCCGCGCGCGCCGCCGCGGCGGCCGCCAGCCCGGCCGGTCCGGCTCCGATCACCAGCACGCGCATCAGGATTCTCCGGTCACGACAATGTCACCGTCGGCCGCGGCGCGCTGGCATGCGCGTACGCCCGGCTCGCCGTTGACCGTCACCAGACAGTCGAAACACACGCCGATGCCACAGAAAAGCCCGCGAGGAGCGCCGCCGCGCGTCTGCCGCCACGCGACGATTCCGGCCGCGTGCAGCACACCTGCGAGGGACTGCCCATCGCGGCCAGCCACTGGTTTTCCGTCCACCTGAACGATCACGCGAACCGTCCAGGACCAAACGGCACCGGATCGATCGCCGGCGGCTTGCCGAGCATCAGATCGCGCAGCAGGTCACCGGTGGCCACCGACAGTCCAACACCTGCGCCTTCGTGACCGGTCGCGTGCCACAGACCGGAAAGTCGCGGATCCGCGCCGATCACCGGCAGGTGGTCGGGCACGTACGGCCGGAAGCCACCGTATGCGCGGATCACCGGAACGCCTGCCAGGAAAGGAAAAAGCCGCAACGCCTTGGCGGCCAGCTCCCGTAAGACCGGTACGCGCAAGCGATCGTCGAAACCGACGCGTTCGCGTGACGACCCGATGAGCACCGTGCCCCCTCTGGTCGACTCGACGACACTGGACGTCCGCAGATCGGCGTCGGAGGACTCGACCACGCCGACATAGTCCGCGTCGTAGACCTTGTGGAAAATCCGTTGCCGCATCGGCGCGGTCACCAGGATGTTGCCGCGGCGCGGCGAAACCGGCAGCCGTACGCCGAGCCGCTCGGCGACCTCACCGGACCACGGACCTGCGGCGACGACGACGCGATCCGCTCGCAGCTCGCCGGAATCCGTTCGTACGCCGGCCAAATCCTCACCGGCGAGCACCGGACCGACAACCTCGGTGCCGGCCAGGATCCGAGCACCACGGCGGCGCGCGGACGCGAGCAACGCCTCGGTCGCGATCGCGGGCTGCACCTGCGCGTCCTCCGGATAGTGGACAGCGGCGACGATCGCCGGATTCAGCTCGGGCTCAAGCTCCAGCGCCTCGGTGACCGAGACCGGCCGTGCGTCGATGCCGGCCTCACGTTGTGTCGCAGCGAAATCCAGCAGCGGCTGCGCCTCGGTCGTGGACACGACCAAGCCGCCTTTCCGCTCGAACTCCAAGGAGGGAAACTCGAGCTCGGCCGACAACTCGTCGATGACCGCCGGCCAGAGCCGAAGGGCGTACCGCGCAAGCAGAAGCTCAGGCCCCGGCAGCTTGTCGGAGAGCAGGATGTTGCCTTCGCCGCTGGACGACGTGCCGCCGGCCGGTGCGCCGCGCTCGACCACGGTCACCATGCATCCGGCGGCGGCGAGGCTGCGCGCACAGGCCGCGCCGACGATGCCGGCGCCCACGACGACGACGTTCATTCCGGCCGTCCAGCCCACCACCCCAGCACGTGGCCGACATGGCGGCTCATCAGCGTACGCACGTCCCTGGTTTTCCCCGCCACCAACAAATCGAGCAGCTCGTGATGCTCTGCCGCCGACGCGGCGAGCTCGGTGGTGCCCAGCATGTGCGCGAGGCCGGTCATCCTGGTCTGCGAACGCAGGTCGGCGACCAACGCCACCAACCGCCGGTTTCCGGTCAACGCCAGCAAACTCAGGTGGAAGTCGACGTCCGCGGCCAGATACGCGGTCAGGTCGGACCGCTGCTCGCCGGCCACGATCGCGTCGGCTTTCTCGCGAAACTCGGCGATCCGGTCGGCCGGAAGCCGCAGGCTCGCGGTGGCCGGCACCTCCACCAGTTGGCGGATCTGGACGATCTCGTGCAGGTCGGCCTCGACCACCTCGGTGACACGGAAACCCTTGTTGCGTACCGGTTCCACGAAGCCGCGCTGCTCCAGGTCGAGCATCGCCTCGCGCACTGGCGTCGCGGACACGCCAAACCGCGCCGCCAGTGTCGGCACGCTCACCAATGCGCCTGGCGCCAGCTCGCCGGAGATGATCGCGGCGGACAACGCGGAAACGACCTGTTCGCGCAGGTTTGCCGGTGGTGCCAGGTCAGGAAGGCCGGAAATCGCCACCGCCGCTCCAAGTCGATCTGGTGATGCGTGACATATTACTGTCACGCGACGGTGGATGTGTCAATGCAGAACAGGCCGATGACCGGTGGCGGTCACCGGCAGCGGATCATTCCCATTCCCAGCACATGCCATAGATTCCGGCGCTCAGGCCGGTGAACGCGACGTGCGCGACCAGCTCCGGGCTGATCCACACCTCGCGCAGGTCCGTACGGTCCTCGTCCGGTTTCGGCCGGCGATAGGACAGGCAACGCGCCGGCACCGCCTCCGGCGAGAACTCGACCTCCAGCAGATACTGGCCGGTCGGATGCCGGAAGATCCGGTCGAAGAAGTCGTCCCTCGTGCCGGTTTCAAGGAAATATTCGTAAATCGTGGTGTCGCCTCGACTCAGCACGCGGTCGAAGACGATCTCGATGGCCACGAAACCGGCCTCCGGTGCCGTCCGGACCCGGCCGACGCGGCAGTGGCGCGTACGCGACATGGTCACGATCCGCGGCGGATGTCCGGTGGCGTGCAGGAAATAGTTGCGGCCGACCCGGTCGGCGGTCGCCTGTACGACCAGTCGCGAGGTGTGACCGGACAGCGTGCGGTCGGGGTTGACGCGTACGCAGTCGTGGCTGCTGAGCAACCGGAGCTGCTGCGCCTCCGGCACGCCGAGCTCGGCCATCAGCCGCTCCGCGACCTCGGAGTCGTCGAAGAACTCACCGAATTTCTCCGGCTGCCGGTCGGCGGCCAGCCAGCGGCCACGCGGCCGCGGCTCGCCGAGCAGCCTGGTGAGGCTGTTCGGCGGCAGCCGCAGCAGCTTTTCCAGCACCTGCACGCCTTGCAGCGATCCGGCGCGCTCCGGCTGACTCCGGCCGTGCTTCCAGTAGCTCAGCGTCGTCGTGCTCACCCGTACGCCGTTGTCGGCCAGCCGTTGCTGCAGTCGCTGAAGGCTGAGGCCACTGGCCTCCACCGCCAACGTCAACGCTCGATGGAACGGACCGCGCTCGAGCGCGGCTCGCAACGCATCGGCCTGCACACTCTCGTCCATGTCCCGGCTCCCGCGACCTCTAAACCGGTCGACACTTTATATTCAGTTGAATTCACATAACAACTGATTGTTCCACCAGCGCGCCGAAACCGCGTATGGTCCCGGTAGTTCCGAGACACGGCATAAGCCTGTCTTAAGAATATTCGGCCGCCGAGGCCGAAAAATCTCCGGCACCACCGAAGTCTCACACACCGCTCCGGCGCATCGCGCTCACGAGCGGTTACTAAATCGATCTATAGAGCGGTGATTTTTGCTCCAGGCCACAGCAAAACGGCACATATCCCACTCTCCGCGCCATGAAGTCACCCAAAACTGTGACCGGCGCACTCACCGGAAGGACGCACATGCGCACTGTCGCACTGCGCGCCGCAGCCGTCGGCGCGATCGCCTGCCTGAGCCTGACCACACCGGCGATGGCACTGGCCGCACCCGCTCCCCAGCCGCACGAGCACGGTCTGGGCATGCGACTGGACCACACGCCGAAGGTCAGCTCCGCGGCTCTTCCGGTGCGGCCACTGAAAGCCGGTGCCGCGGTGCCGGACAGCTATGACCTCAGCTCGTACGCGCTGTCGCCCGGCGACCAGGGCCAGGTCGGGTCGTGCGTCGCCTGGGCCACCATGCACAGCGGCTACGGGATTCTCATGCACGAGCAGCGCATCTCCGGCGCGCCGATGGCGCCGATGTACATCTACGCGCAGATCGCGCGCGGCAACGACCAGGGCACCAACGGTGACGTGGCGCTGGACATGGCGAAAGCGCAGGGCGTCGACACCGCGGCGGACTACTGGCAGGGACCGTACGACTACACGACCCAGCCGGACGCGTCCGAGCGCGCGAACGCCGCACATTACCAACTTTCCGGCTACACAACGCTTCCGACCGGCTCCCGGCTGACCGCGGCGGTCAAGCAGTCGATCGCCCAGGGCCTGCCGGTCTCGGTCGGCCTGCCGGTGCACAACAGTTTCATGGACGTGGACGCGCAGACCGCCAGCGACTACAGCTACATGCCTGGCGACGACTGGTCGGACCCGGTTGCCGGCGGCCACGAGATGGCGGTCATCGCGTACAACAGCCAGGGCGTGACGTTGGAGAACTCGTGGGGCACCAGCTGGGGTAACCGCGGCTACATCAACGTCTCGTGGGCCTTCCTGACCACGTACGTCGACGAGGCCTTCTCGATCGGCAAGCTCGTCCAGTCCTGAGAAAGGCGGCGCCGCCGGTCAGTATGGTTGGAAGAGCTTGAAAACCAGCCGGCCGGCGGCCCGTTGTAGGCGTATCGCGGAAACGACGCACGAAAGCCAGCAACGACGGCGGCTCCTGCGCACTGCGGCTCGCGCTGGACACACCGGACCGGGTCGACCGGATGGTGCTGATGGCGCCGCACCGCTGCGGATGCTGTCCGGCGATTCGTCACGACCCAGTCCGGCATGGGACACATCACGCTGACCTCGACCAGGCCGTCCCGAATTCGCGGTTATGTCAACTCCGTATTCGACGCGCGGCCGACCGACCAGGTCGAGGAGACAATCGCCGGCGTAAGGCTCAAGATCCGCTTCCTGCGCGTCGACGAGCGCCATCATTCGGTGGCGGTCGCTTCGAGTGGGAGGTTGGCCAGACCATCACGCAGCGGCTGCGGCAGTTTGGCAACGCCGCGCGGTCGCTCACTCGGCGTGAGGAGAGCGTCCCGCCGCACGGTCGCTGACCGCCGCATGCCAAGCTTTGCCGATGGCTTACCGGTTTCTGTACCTGGCAAGGCACGGCGACGCCGGCGCGGACGGTGAGCTCACCGACGCCGGCCGGCGACAGGCCGCGCTGCTGGCGCAGCGGCTGAAACACGTCCCGTTCTCGGCGATCCACCACAGTCCGCTGCCACGCGCGGCGGCCACCGCGGCGCTGGTTTCCGAGGCACTGCCTGGTGTTGCGGTGACCGCGGACGAGATCGTCGGCGACTACGTGCCGTACGTGCCGGAGCCCGGCACGCTGCCAAAGCCGTACGCGGACTTCATCGACGCTTTCGGCGCCGACGACCTCGCCGACGGTCCGCCGCTGGCGCGCGCGGCGCTGGAACGGTTTACGCAGCCGACCAAGGACGACACGTACGAGCTGGTCGTCACGCACAACTTCCTGGTGGCCTGGTTCGTCAGCCAGGCGCTGGACGCGCCGCCGGCCCGCTGGATGGGCCTCAACCAGGCCAACTGCGGCCTCACCGTGATCCTCTACCGGCCGGACCGGCCGCCGTCGCTGATCGTCTTCAACGACATGAACCACCTGACCGTCGACCTGCGCTGGACCGGCTTTCCAGAGGAGCTCACGGTTTGAGCCGTGACCTCACCGCGCGCTCGGTGTGCTCGGGATCGATGGTGAACGCTTCGTACGCCGGCTCCTGGCTGGCTTCCTCGACGTCCTCCGACGCCGCGAAAAACGCTGCGAACAGCGCTCGCGCCCGATGGAAATACACCTCACCGGCCTGCTCGTCGCCGGCATCGTCGGCATCGGTGCCGAGCTTGTCCGCCGCGTACGCCAGCCGCCGCAACTCGGCGCGTACGGCCTGGTTGGCCACTTTGCCGGCACGAAGCTGCACAAGCGCCGCCTCGACCTCGCCGACCTGAGCGAGCTGGTTTATCCACTCCACCATCGACACTCCGACGGCACGCTTCGTGCCGTCGTCGGCGGCCGCGAGCGCGGTCGCGAGCGCCTCGTTGGTCATCGCCAGTCGGGATCGGCTCATTTCTTCGGGCCCTGCTTTCTCCGGTCATGCCAGTTTTGGGTTTCCCGCGCCGCGCGCGACGCGCGCGGATCGGGACCGGCAGGCGGAGGTGCGTGTCCGCCCTGCGTTCTCTGCCACTCTCGCCACGTCCGCGAGGCTGGCGCGATCCCCTCCGCCAGCATCTCATCTTCGCATGGCGGACAGATGAGCCTGCCAGCCGCGATAGCGGTGATACGCAATTCGGCGTCTCGCGCTTTCGGATCGGTTTGGCGGCGCCGCTCCAGGTGGCGGATACTGCGTACTTCCGCGTCCGCCAGGCCCGGATGCGACGCGACCTCGATTTTCTCCTCCTGCGCGTTGATCCATGCCTGGACGCTCGGCAGGATGTTGCCGCCACGGCGGCTTGTCGACAGCAGCAGGTGTCGATTTTCCGCCTTGTCGGCGACGACACTTATCGAGTAACACTCCGAGGAGTCGTCCGGGACCAGCCGCTGCACCTGGCGTACGGCCATCCTGGCTCGCGCCTTGTCCGCGGCCAGCTGCGCACGCGCGAAAAGTCTCTGACCACGTGCCGCGTCGTCCGACATCGCCGATCACCTGCCCCCGTCGCTGGTGCCGAACCAGCATCGTCGCACGACTCGCGGCCACTCACCGCGATTGCCATACACTGCATTGCACCTGCAGATGCACGAGCATGCGCCGGCTAGTGTGGCAGGAGCTGTTGGACGAAATGCGCCAGCTGCGACGCGTTACGGCATTCCACCATTGGTAGGACTTCGGCGTACTGGCCGGCCACCGAGTCACCACTGTCCCAGTGCCGGCGCGGCTCCGGATTCAGCCAGAATGCCTGGCGAGCCGAGGAGACCAGGTTTTTCAGCGATGCCAGGCCAGGATCGCGGAAGTTCGTACGCGCGTCACCGAGAATCAGCAACGAGGTGTTCGGTCCGACGGCGTCCGGCCAGTTGTCCTCGAACGTCTCGAACGCGCGGCCATAGTCGCTGTGGCCGTCAAACTGGACGACCCGCGCTTCGGACATCAACCGGCTCACCGCGTCCGGCAGCTCGATGTCAGGTCCCAGAAAGCGGGTGATCTCGTCGCAGCCGTCGACAAAGGCGAAGGCGCGGAGTTTCGCGAACTGCTCGCGCAAAGCACGGGTCAGCAACAGCGTGAAATGCGCGAAGGACGCGGTCGAGCCGGAAACATCGCACAGGACGACGAGTTCGGGCTTGTGCGGACGGCGTGGACGGAAATGCGTGACGACCGGCGCGCCACCGGTCGCGAGCGACGCGCGTACGGTGCGGCGGATGTCGAGGCGGCCGCGGCGCGGATGCCGGCGGCGGATCGCCAACCGCGCCGCCAGCCGGCGCGCCAGCGGCTGCACCGTACGCCGCAGCTCGGCCAGATCGTCCCTGGTGGCGCGGAGAAAATCGACCTGGTCGGCCAGCGCCGGCACCGCGTGCCGCGCCACCGTGTCGGCGCCACGCTCCTCGACCAGCCGCCGCCGCGTCTCCGCCTCGACCTGCCTGCGAAAACGCGCCGTACGGTCGGAAATCGTCGCGCGCGCGACCATCTCGTCCATCGCAGACGGCGGCTCGTCGGTGTCCGGCCGGCGCAGCATGTCGGCCAGCAGCGTGGAAATCAGCGTCTCCGGCGACATCTGCCGCATCACGCGGTAGGAAAACCACGACTGCCGTCCCGGCCCGGCGGACTGCCGGCCGAGGCTCGCCACCGCCTGCTCGGCGACCCGCCGCAGATCGTCCTCGTCGCCGCGCAACAATGCCTCGGTGAGCCGCCGGCGCAGCTCGTCCACATCGGACTCGTCGCCGCGCAACTGTCTGTCCACAGTGGATGGAGCGCCGGACGCGGACGGAAACCAGATGTCGAAGATGACGTCGAAAGTCCTGCGATGCTGGGGATTCTTGACCATGGCCGCGGCGAGGCCTTCGCGCAGCTGCCAGCGCTGCGTCAGGTCGACCGCGGCGGTCACGGCGGTGGCGTCGATCTCCTCCGACGCCGACACCGGAATGCCGGAGTTTCGCAGAGCGCGTGCGAACTGGACGAGCAGACCGAAAAGTCCCTCGCCCACCTGGTGCGCGCCGACGTCAGCCAAGTTTCAGCATCCGAGCGGCTTTTTCCGCGTCGCTCGCGTGTTTGGTGACGGTGCCGAGGGTCGCGCGTACGGTCGCCGAGTCGAGCGTGTCCAGGCCGAGCGCCAACAACGTGTGCACCCAGTCCAGCGTCTCGGCGATCGACGGCGACTTTTTCAGCTCCATCTCACGCAAGGCGTGCACCGTGCGGACGATCTGCTCGGCCAGGTCGGCCGGCGCCTGCGGCACCCGTGCCAGCACGATCTCCAGCTCGCGCTCGGCGCTCGGATATCCAATGTGGACATAGAGGCAGCGGCGGCGCAGTGCCTCGGACAGCTCGCGGGTCGCGTTCGAGGTGAGTACGACGAAAGGCCGCGTCGACGCGGCGATCGTGCCGAGCTCGGGCACCGTCACCTGAAACTCCGACAGCACCTCCAACAGCAGTGCCTCGACCTCGACGTCGGCCTTGTCCGTCTCGTCGACCAGCAGCACGGTCGGCTCCGTACGCCGGATCGCCGCCAGCAACGGCCGCTCCAGCAGAAACTCCGCGCTGAAGATCTCGTCGTGCGTCGAGTCCCAACTGCGCTCGTCGCCGGCGGCCTGGATGCGCAGGAGCTGTTTTCGATAGTTCCACTCGTAAAGAGCGCGCGCCTCGTCGATGCCCTCGTAGCACTGCAGGCGTACGAGCTGCGACCCGGTCGCGGCGGCGACGGCCTTGGCCAGCTCGGTCTTGCCGACACCGGCCGGCCCCTCGACCAGCAGCGGCTTGCCGAGCTGACCGGCCAGGAACACGCTGGTGGCGGTCGCGTCGTCCGGCAGGTAGCCGGTCGACGACAGCCGGTCGCGGACCTCCTGGACGGACGAGAACTGCGGCGTACGACTCATGCGGTCACACTACGTCTCGGTTTTGCGGTAGTCTCCTGTCCATGCAGATGAGGACCGCCTCCTCCGGCGCCGCGCGGGTCACGCGCAGCGTCGTCTGCTGGTGGCCGCGCTGACGCGGCCCCGCATTATTGCGTAAATCACATTTCGGCCGCTCGATGAGGCGGCCGCTTTCGTGTCTCCGGCCGGCCTCCGCGAGCCCCACCCAGGAGGACGCCATGACCCCCGACACGCTTGCCACCCAGCTGCTGACCTGTACCCGCCGCTACACCGGCCTGACCCCGAGCGGCAACCCGCAGCTGGGCAACCTGATCGGCGCCATCCGGCCGGCGATCGCCGACGCCGACAGCACCGAGACCGTGGTCGCGATCGTCGACCTGCACGCGTTGACCGTCGAACACGACGCCCGCCAGCTCGCCGAGCGTACGCTTCGTTTCGCCACCGTGATCCTCGCCGCCGGCCTCGACACCAGGCAGGCGCCGCTTTACGCGCAAAGCCACGTGAGCGCGCACACCGGCCTGCATTATTTGCTGGAGGCCGCGACTCATTACGGCGAGGCGCACAGAATGATCCAGTTCAAGGAAAAATCGGCCAAGCAGGAGACCGTACGGCTGGCGCTGCTGACCTATCCGGTGTTGATGGCCAGCGACATTCTGTTGTACGACACCGACGAGGTGCCGGTCGGTGAGGACCAGCGCCAGCACGTGGAGCTGGCGCGCGACATAGCCATCCGCTTCAACCGCACCTACGGCGATGTCTTCACCGTGCCGAAAGTGGTGCTGCCCGAGGTGGCCGCGCGGATCATGGACCTCACCGACCCGACCCGCAAGATGGGCAAGACCAATGCCGGTGGCGCCGGCGTGATCTTCCTGCTGGACCGGCCGGACGAGATCCGCAAGAAGATCAGCCGGGCGGTCACCGACTCGCGCAACTCGGTCGCGTACGACCCGGACAACCAGCCGGGCGTGTCCAACCTGCTGTCCATCGCGGCGGCGCTGACCGGCACCGACCCGGAGCTGATCGCCGGCGATTTCGCCGGCTATGGCGCACTGAAATCCGGTGTCACCGACATCGTGGTCGAGGCGCTGCGGCCGCTGCAGGTCCGCTATGCCGAGCTGTCCGCCGACCCGACGACCGTACGCGGCATCCTCGCCGACGGCGCCCACCGGGTCGCCGAGCGTGCCGACCGTACGCTCAACCGCGCGCGTACGGCCATCGGCCTGCTGCCG
Source organism: Fodinicola acaciae (assembly GCF_010993745.1). Taxonomy (NCBI): domain Bacteria; kingdom Bacillati; phylum Actinomycetota; class Actinomycetes; order Mycobacteriales; genus Fodinicola; species Fodinicola acaciae. The sequence goes on along the minus strand of NZ_WOTN01000002.1, from coordinate 2,291,217 downwards.
GCCTGATCCGATTGGCACCTTCTTGACCGGCTGGAGCGATCCAGCCGGTCAAGAAGGCGACATTCGGACGCGGATTCGCGTGTCCGAATGTCACGGTGCCGAGCAGACCCGCAGGTCAGGCCACCTCAGACGACGCAATCGGAATCCGATTGCGTCGTCGGAAACCAGCGCGCCAGGGCTTTGTCGAGGCCGGCGAAGGACGTGGCGCAGACATAGCCATCCGGACGTACGAGGAGCAGCTCGGCGTCGAGGCCGCCGACGTCCTCGACGCAGCTGATGTCGGTATGATCCGTGGCCGCCAGGCCAAGGAGCAATCCGTTGCCGGAGCGCAGAAGTTCGTGCGCGCGCATGCCGTTTCTCAGGTCCACGTCCGGGATCCGGCGGCCCAGCAGCGGATGCTCCGGCTGGTCCGGCATCTCGTAGCGCAGGTCCAGCCCCGACAGCATGCCGGCGAAGAAGTGCATGGTCTCCGGAATGTCCAGCATCGACTGGAAGATCGCGCGCATCGCGGTGAGGTCCGGCGTGCCGGTGCCGGCGAAGTCCACCAGCAGGCTCTGCGCCTGCGTGTTCTGCAGCACGCGCGCGGCGACCGGATGCCGCTCGGTCGAGTAGGTGTCCAGCAGCTCATCGTCGCCACGCGCCAGCTTCCAGCCGAGGTTGGCCGCGTCCTGGACGCCGAGGTTGAGGCCCTGTCCGCCCATCGGCAGATGGACGTGCGCGGCGTCGCCGGCCAGGAAAACGCGGCCGTGCCGATAGTTCTCGACCTGGCGAGCCGCGTCGCCGATCCGCACCGCACGGATCACCTCGTGCACGTCGTTGCCGTCGCCGAAAATCGCCGCGACCGCATCCCGCACCTCCGCCGCGGTCACCGGCTCCTGCCGGTCGTGGCCTCCGCCGCCGAGCGCCAGCCGGACTTCTCCCTCTCGCAGCTCGAAAATCATCCCCCAGCGGCCGTCGCTCGCCCGGCTGACCTCGGCATGGCGCCGCGCGCTGAGCGCCGGACCGGTCATCCGTACGTCCGCGGCCACCGCGGTCGCGCTGCTGTCACGGCCGGGAAACTCGATGCCGAGCGTCTTGCGTACGGCGCTGTGCGCGCCGTCGGCAGCGACCAGATAGCGACCTCGCAGCTCGACTGTCCCTTGTGGACTGTCGACGACCGCGGTCACGTGGTCGTCAGCCGGCACCACGGAGACCAGCCGGTGCTCGCGTCGTACGACGTTTGCGAGCCGCCGCTCCAAAAACTCCTCGATGCGGTCCTGCACGATGATCCGCGCCGGCTGCCGGCTGCCCCACGACCGGAAGTCCACCGACAGGCCAGCGAAATGGCCACCGCCGTACGCTGGATAGTCACCGGTCGCCAGCAACGGTTCCAGAACACCCCGCTGGTCGAGGATTTCGGCCGTACGCGGCTGGATGCCGCCGGCACGCGCGAACGGGCTGCGTTGCGCCAGTGCCTCCAGCACGACGACGGACAGGCCGTACAACCGCAGCTCGCTGGCCAGGAAGAGTCCGGTCGGACCGGCGCCGACCACGATCACGTCGAACATGTCTCACCTTTTCGGTATGCGCCGCGCGTTGCCGCGGCTTCGCATCCACGGTGAGTCGTCAACCGGCGGCTCCTCCACTATCGGCCAGCGGATGCCTGCTTTCGACATCGGCGACCCCCGTCGCGCCGGATGTCGACCTGCGGCCGAGTCGGTCCATCAGCCGCCGTTGGTACGGCGGCCACCAGCGCTCACCGAGTCCCCACAACACCGCGAGCACAACGAAACTCACCGGTGCGATGAAGTGTCCGACCGGCGGCAGCACGCCGACCGAGTCCTGTACGAGCATCGCGGCATGACCGAGGCCGATCGCAAGGGCCGACCCGCCGACGACGCGCACCAGCCACGGCAGCGGCCATCGGTATGCGGCGTCGATCGCCAGGCCGATCACGATCAGCCAGAACGGCACCGCCGACTTGGTGAAGCCGGTCGCGACCAGCACGACCCAGAGAATGCTTTTGTACGCCAGATAAATCCCGACGATCGAGGTGGCGGCCCAGCGCAGGCCGATCACCCGCCGCGCCACGATCAGGATCAGCGCTGCCGAGACCATCCCCCACAGCGGATAGAACCAGTCCGGGATCGGCAGCGCGAACTGGAGGATCGCGGCGCGATCCGGCGCGCGGTGGATTTCGTTGGCGAGAAAGGCAAGCAGGTCGGACTTGGCCTCGATCCGGCCGGCGTCCCAGGCCATGATCTCGAAAATGCCATACTCCTGCTGGCCGTTGGGAAACATCGCGTCTTCGAAGATGAAGAAAAACATCGCCAGCAAGGCGAAAACGCGAAACCGGCCAGCCGCCAGGTTGACCATCGCACCACGGGTGACGCCGGCCATGCAGATGCCGGTGCCGAGAAACAGCAGGAAATGCGACGGGCTCCAGGTGGTGATGTCCAGGCCGTTGATCCGGTGGTTGATCTCGTCCAGCGGCGCCGCCACCAGAAACGTGATCATGCCGGTCTGGGTCAGCCGCAGCGACGCCTTGTCGATGCCATAGCCGGTGTAGGTGTGGAAAACGATCAGCGCGATGGCCAGCGCGTCACCGAGCAGGTTCAGGTCGTGCGGCGGGATGAAGGCACTGTCCCGCAACGACTGGAAATGCCAGGAAATGTCCCAGGCGGCGCCGAGCGACTTCAGCAGGAAGGCCAGCAGCCACAGCTGGTAGATCCGCACGGTCGTACGCGCCGGCAGCTCACGACCGGGCTCGCCGCGCGTCCAGTACGTACGCAGGAAAGTTCGCACCCCACGATGATGCAGCACACCGGTCAGCGCGTCTGACCGTCCCCGGTGATCACGAACGTGGTGCTGGTCATCTCCGGCAGCCCCATCGGACCGCGCGCGTGCAGTTTCTGGGTGGAAATGCCGATTTCCGCGCCGAAGCCGAGCTCGCCGCCGTCGGTGAACCGGGTCGAGGCGTTGACCATCACCGCCGCGCTGTCCATCCGCGACACGAACCGGCGGATCGCGGTCGCGCTGCCGGACACGATCGCCTCGGTGTGGCCGGAGGTCCATTTCCGGATGTGCGCGATGGCGTCGTCGACCGTGTCCACCACGCCGACGGCCAGGTCGAGGTCGATGTATTCCCTGGCCCAGTCGTCGTCGGTCGCCGGGATGACCTCACTGTCCACAATGGACGCGACGCGCGCGTCCCCGTGAATGCGTACGCCCGCCTCCGCCAGTGCTTTCACCACGCGCGGCAGGAAAACCTCGGCCACGTCGCGGTGGACCAGCAGCGTCTCCGCCGCGTTGCAGACGCTCGGCCGCTGCACCTTGGCGTTCATGACGATCCGCTCGGCCATGTCGAGATCGGCGGCCGCGTCCACGTACACGTGACAATTGCCGACCCCGGTCTCGATCACCGGCACGGTCGCGGTCTCGACCACGTGCGCGATCAGGCTGGCGCCGCCGCGCGGGATCACCAGGTCGACCAGACCGCGGGCGTGCAGCAGGTGCGTCACCGACTCGCGGTCGACGCCCGGCACCAGCTGGATGCTGCCGGCAGGCGCGCCGGCTTTTTCGGCCGCCGCGGCCAAAACCTCGACCAGCACGGTGTTGGACCGGTACGCGGACGCCGACCCGCGCAGCAACACCGCGTTGCCGCTTTTCAGGCAGAGACCGGCGGCGTCGACCGTCACGTTCGGCCGTGCCTCGTACACGATGCCGATGACTCCCATCGGCACGCGTACCTGCCGGACCTCCAGACCGTTGGGCAGCGTGTAGCCGCGGATCACCTCGCCGACCGGGTCGGGCAGAGCGGCGACATCGCGCAGGCCGGTCGCCATCTGCTCGATCCGCTGCTGGTCGAGCCGCAGCCGATCCAGCAGCGAGGTGGACAGTCCGTTGGCCTCGCCGTTTTCGAGGTCGACGGCGTTGGCGGCCAGGATCTCCTCGGCGCGCTCGACCAACGCGTCGGCCATCGCGTGCAGGACCGCGTCCTTGCTCGCGCGCGTCATCGGCGCCAGATCGGCGGCCGCCACCTTCGCGCGTGCCGCAACGTCCCTGACCTGCTCAGCGATCCCGCTCATCCGTCAACTTTATCGTCCAGCTCGGTCAGCAGCCTTCCGCACGACTGTCCGCATGGCCACCATGCGTGCGTCTGACGCACGCATGGTGGCCATGCGGACATCAGACCCTAGGACTCGGCGAGGACTCGGGCGGGTCGGCTGGAGGGGTTGGGGAGCCAGTGGCTGCCGACCGCGACCACCAGGCCGACAGCGACGTCCACGCCGAGGACCACGGCAAACGCCGTTCGCCCGGCGTCGATCGCCGACAGCGCGAGGAAAACGCCGCCGATGATCCCCACGCCGACGGCCAGCGCGGTCTGCTGCGTCGTGATGAGTACGCCGCTGCCGGCGCCGGCGCGGTCGGCCGGTACGTCGGACAACACGACGCGGAAGATCGGACTCATCACCACGCCCTGGCTCGCGCCGATGATCACCATCCCCGGCGCGAGCGCCAGCGGTGTCAGGTGCGACCAGTCGGCGTACGCGGACACCGCCAGCACGGTGAAACCGACGGCCATGCCGGCACCGCCGATCGACAGCACCACGCGGCCGAAGCGGTCGACCAGCCAGGCCGAGGACAGCGACGTGAACAGGTACGCGATGCCGAGCGGCGCCAGCGTCAGGCCGGCCTGCAACGCGGTCATGTGCAGGTCCGTCTGCAGCGTCACCGCGAAGCAGAACATGAAACCGCCGAAGCCGACGAAGAATGGCACGGACACGAGCAGGCCGCGGCGCATGCTGGCGACCCGCATCAGCGACGGCGGCACCAGCGGCAGCCGGCCGGAGCGCTCCTGCCGTCGTTCCAACAGCACGAAAGCGACGGCGGCAACCGGAAACGCGACCAGCATCGCGATGCTCCACACCGGCCAACCAAACGTACGACCGGTCGTCAGCGGCACCATCAGCAGCAGCACCGCCAGACCGAGCAACACCGTCCCCGGCACGTCGACCCGCGCCGGATCGTGCGACCGCGTCGGCGGGACCGTACGCAGCGCCAGCACCAGCGCGATGACACCGATCGGCACGTTGACCAGGAAGATCGGCCGCCAGCCGGTGCCGGCCAGGTTGGCCGCGACCAGCAGGCCACCGGCCAGCTGACCGGCCAGGCTGCCGACACCGCCGACAGCGCCATACATCGCGATGGCGCGGCCACGCGTGCGTACGCTCGTCGCCGCCTGGATCGTGGACAGCACCTGCGGCACCATCATCGCCGCCGACGCGCCCTGCAGCACCCGCGCCACCACCAGTGTCGCGGCGTCCGGGGCCAAGCCGCAGGCCAGTGAGGTGACGGTGAAGGCGACGATGCCGGCGATGAACAGCCGGCGGCGGCCAAAGGCGTCGCCGAGCCGGCCACCGAGCACCAGCAGCAGCGCGTACGCGATGCCATAGCCGGCCACCACAAGCTCCAGCAGCGCCGCGGAAGCATGCAGGTCGGCACCGATCGTCGGCAGCGCGACGTTGACGATGAAGAAGTCGCCGATGGACAGAAACGCACCCATGTAGAGAGTCAGCAGACCCACGCCGGTGAGCTCCGGCGCGGCCGCCTTCCGCGTCACCTGCACAGCGCGGACATCGATTGGTCGTACGGTCATGAGGCGACTGTGCATCGATTCCGAGCCAGGTACCGAGAGCCTGCTTATCCAGGTATAAGCGCTACCTGGCAACAGCATCGGCGACGCGCCATCCTGGTATTCGTGACCGATCCCGCCGAACAGCTCCGCCGCCGCGAGCTGGCCGAGTTTCTGCGCAGCCGGCGCGAGCGCATCTCGCCGGAGCAGGTCGGCCTGCCGCCGTCCGGCCGCCGTCGTACGCCGGGACTGCGCCGCGAGGAGGTCGCGCAGCTCGCCGGTGTCGGGGTGACCTGGTACACCTGGCTGGAACAGGGACGCGACATCCACGCTTCCGAGCAGGTGCTGGAAGCGGTCAGCCGTACGCTGCGCTTCGACCGGCACGAGCGCGCGCACCTGTTCCGGCTGGCCGGCGCCACGCCACCGGACTTCGCCAAGTCGTGCGGCGCCATCCCGCCGGAGATGGAGCTGGTGCTGGAGCAGCTGCGGCCCTTCCCCGCGTCGATCGTGAACGCGCGCTATGACCTGCTCGCGTACAACCGCGTCTACGCGACCTGGGTCTGCGACCTGGACGCGATGCCGTTCGAGGAGCGCAACACGCTGTGGTTGGCGTTCACCCACCCGGCGTGGCGCGCGACGATGGTCAACTGGGAGGAGAGCGTCCAGCAGATGGTCGGCCAGTATCGCGCCGCGATGACCGACCACATCGCAGAGCCGACCTGGAAATGCCTGGTCACCCGGCTGCGGCAGGCCTCACCGGAGTTCGTCGAGCTGTGGGAACGGCACGACGTGGCCTGGTCGAGCAGCCGGTCCAAGCAGCTGCTGCACGCCGAGCACGGGTTGCTGGAGCTCAACTACACGCAGCTGTGGCTCGACCAGCGGCTCGGCACGCGGATGGTCACCTACGCACCGGCCACCGAGGAGACCCGGCTCAAGCTCGCCAAACTCGACGCCAACGCCTCCTGACCGCGTTTTTGCCGCGAAATCATGGGTGGTGGGTGAGGCGGCGGACGGTCTCGGCGAGGGTGAGGCCGTCGGCGGCGAGCGTACGCGCGCGCTCGGCGTGCTCAGGACAGAAGCTGGCGACGGTCGGCTCGGCGCGGCGGATCCGCAGGCCGGTGCCGGCGTAGGGCATGTTGCCGACCGAGTCGACCAGCGGCGACACCGTCGGCGCCGGCAGGCCGAGCAGCTTGCGCGGACCGAAGCTGATCCGCTCGGTCCCGACCACGCCTGGCCGGCCGATGCCGGCGCAGACCGGACACTGCGTACGTGGCGAGTTCGTCCTCATGGTTCAACAGTGCCTCAACCGGACCGGTCGCACGCGTCCAGGCCGCGCCGTACCGATCCAGCCGTCACCGGACCGTACGCCGATAACGGATCCGCCGCGCCGGACCCGGCAGGAAGATCCGGCCGATGATCGCGGTCAGGCCGCCACCGATCGCCAGCCACAGCAGCGCCGCCAGGCCCTCGTTCAGGAAGGTCTGGACTTTTTCGCCGCCAGCGGTGAAAAGATTGCTCAGGCCCAGGGTGATGCCCGAAGCCCATGCGCCGATGAGCTGCGCGAAACCGTTGTCCGGGTTGGCCGAGCCGATCACCAGGAAGATGTGAATCAGCAGTACGATCGCGAAAATCGCACAGACAGCACTGATAATCGTGCAGATGACCCGTACGACGCGGATTCTGGTGTAACCCTCCTCGACGACCTCCTCGCTCTCCGCCGGAGGATAGGGCCGGGTGGGTTCGTAATCGCGATACGCCATCCTGTGGCTTTACCCGCTCACGCCACGGTTATGCACCGCGACGGCGGGGATAAACCGGTCAGAGCAGGACGAGGTCGTCGCGATGGACGACCTCGCGGCGATAGCGGTCGGCCAGCTCGTGGCTGGGCCGGCCGAGCAGCGGCGGCAGCTCGTCGGCGGCATAGCCGACCAGGCCGCGCGCGACCGGCTGGCCGGCCGGGTCGCACACGTCCACCGGATCGCCGGCCTCGAACTCACCGTCCACACCGGTCACGCCGACCGACAGCAGTGACATCCGCCGCTCCACCACGGCTCGTACGGCACCGGCGTCGATCGTCAGCCGACCGTGCGGCGTGGACGCGTGTTTCAGCCACAGCAACCGCGTCGGCAGCCGCCGGCCGGTCGGCGTGAACCACGTACCCACCGGCGCACCGGCCATCGCCGCCGGAGCCTGCGCGGCGGACGCCAGCACGACGTGTACGCCGGCCGAGGTCGCCACCGTCGCGGCGTCGACTTTGCTTGCCATGCCACCGGTTCCGACGCCGCTGCCGGTCTTTCCGGCCTTGACGCCGTCCAAGTCGTCGGCGCCGGAGACCTGCGGCACGAGCTGCGCGCCGGGCCGGCGCGGGTCGCCGTCGTACAGACCGTCCACATCGGACAGGAGGACGAGCGCGTCGGCGTGCAGCACGTGCGCGACCAGCGCGGCCAGCCGATCGTTGTCACCGAAGCGAATCTCGGCGGTGGCGACCGCGTCGTTCTCGTTGACCACCGGCACCACGCCGAGGTCGAGCAGCCTGTCCAGGTTTCGCTGAGCGTTTCGGTAGTGCGAGCGCCGGATCAGGTCTTCGGCGGTCAGCAGCACCTGGCCGACGGTCAGTCCATAGCGGCCGAAGGACAGCGCGTACGCGTGCACCAGCAGCGACTGGCCGACGCTCGCCGCCGCCTGCTGAGTGGCCAGGTCACGCGGCCGCCGGCGCAGCCGCAGCGGCGCGAGGCCGGCTGCGATCGCACCGGAGGAAACGAGTACGACCTGGCGGCCGGCCAGCCGCCGCGCGGCGACCGCCTCCACGAGAGCATCGAGTCGTTGCTGCGAGAGTCCTGTCGGTTTGTCGGTCAGCGACGACGAACCGACCTTCACCACCATCCGCTCGGCGTGCGCGACGGCGGGCCGGATGCCGTGGATCACTCGTCATCCTCGAAAAAGTCATCGTCGGTGTGCATGCGCCGGATCTTGCGGGCCGCCAGCCGCTCGGCCGCGCTGACCCGCGCCGGCCGGTCGAGCCGGTTGTCCTGGCCCCGCCGGCCGAGCACCAGCTCGGTGCCGACCGGCTCCCAGTCGAAGGTCACCTCGCCGATGGTCACCGCGGCACCAGGCACCGCTCCGGCCTTGGCCAAGGCCTCCTCGACACCGAGCCGGGCCAGCCGGTCGGCCAGATAACCGACCGCCTCGTCGTTGGAAAAGTCGGTCTGCCGGATCCACCGCTCGGGCCGCGCGCCGCGTACGACGAAACCGCCCTCGACCTCCTTGTCGGCGGTCACCGTGAAGCCGCTCTCGTCGACCGCCATGGGCCTGATCACCAGCCGCGCCGGCTCCGGCGCCGGCCGCGAGGCACGGTCGTCGGCCACCACCCTGGCCAGCGCGAACGACAGCTCGCGCAGGCCCTCACGGCTCACCGCGCTGACCCGGTGCACCGGCCAGCCGCGCTCGGCCAGATCGTCCTCGACGATGTCGGCGAGCTCGCGGCCGTGCGGGATGTCGATCTTGTTGAGCACCACCATCCGCGGCCGGTCGGCCAGGCCGCCGTACGCGGACAGCTCGTCCTCCAGCGCGTCGATGTCGGTCAGCGGATCGCGGCCGGGCTCCTCGGTGGCGAGGTCGACGACGTGTACGAGCACCGAGCAGCGCTCGATGTGGCGGAGAAACTGCATGCCGAGGCCCTTGCCTTCGGCCGCGCCGGGGATCAGGCCGGGCACGTCGGCGATGGTGAAGACCTCTTCGCCGGCGGTCACGACGCCGAGGTTGGGCACCAGCGTGGTGAACGGATAGTCGGCGATCTTCGGCCGGGCCGCGGAAAGCGCCGCGATCAGCGACGACTTGCCGGCCGACGGAAACCCGACCAGGCCGACGTCGGCCACGCTCTTGAGCTCCAGCGTGAGGTCGTGCATCTCCCCCGGCTCGCCGAGCAGCGCGAAGCCGGGTGCCTTGCGGCGGGTCGAGGCCAGCGCCGCGTTGCCGAGGCCGCCGCGGCCGCCGGCGGCCGCGACGAACCGCGTACCCTCGCCGACCAGATCCGCCAACAGCTGGCCGTCGGCGTCGAGTACGACCGTGCCGCTGGGCACCTTGAGCAGCAGGTCGGTGCCGTCGGCGCCGTCCTTGTTGCTGCCCTGACCTGGTTTCCCGTTGCCGGCCGACGCGTGCGGACGGAACCGGAAGTCGAGCAGCGTGTGGACGCCGGAGTCCACCACGAGCACGACGTCACCGCCGCGGCCACCGTTGCCGCCGTCCGGGCCGCCGAGCGGCTTGAACTTCTCGCGGTGCACCGAAGCGCACCCGTGCCCCCCGTTGCCCGCCGCGACGTGCAGCACGACACGGTCCACGAAATGACCGCCGGCCACGTCGTCCTCCTTCTACACGCACGCGAGGCGGGCCGGACAAAGCTCCGGCCCGCCTCGCGGAAAGTTGCTGGGGTGGCCTGGCCTCAGGCCGACGGCACGATGTTGACGGTCTTGCGACCGCGCTTGCTGCCGAACTGCACGTGGCCGGCGGCCAGCGCGAACAGGGTGTCGTCGCCGCCCCGGCCGACCAGCTCACCGGGGTGGAAGTGGGTGCCGCGCTGGCGGACCAGGATCTCGCCGGCCTTCACCACCTGGCCGCCGAACCGCTTCACGCCGAGCCGCTGTGCGTTGGAGTCGCGACCGTTCCGCGAGGACGATGCGCCTTTCTTGTGCGCCATATCTGCTAGCTCCTACTTCCCGCTCGCGATGCCGGTGACCTTGACCTGGGTCAGGTTCTGACGGTGACCCTGGCGCTTGTGGTAGCCGGTCTTGTTCTTGAACTTGTGGATCTTGATCTTCGGGCCGCGGCCGTGGCTGACCACCTCGCCGCTGACCGTGTAACCGGCGAGCGCGGCGGAGTCGTGCGTCACGGTGACCGAGTCACCCTCGCCGTCGACCACCAGCACCGCCGGCAGCGTGACCGCGTCGCCAGGAGCTGCCTCGAGCTTCTCGACCTCGATCACGTCCCCTTCGGCGACCTTGTACTGCTTGCCGCCGGTCTTGACGATGGCGTACATCTCGAGATCGTGCTCCTAGCTGCTCACGGCGTTGGGGTGGCGTGCTGATTGACTCGTTACATGATACGGCGCGCCCGAGGCGCGCCGACCATCGAGGGTACGTCGTCGCCGGTTATGCGGTCAAACTCACCGTCGGCCAGCGTTCTCGCCGGTAGGCGGAGTCCCAGAACAGCCACTCGTACTCCGAGGATCGTACGAACGCGTCGACCATCCGCCGTCGCTCGGCCGGGCTCGCGGTGGCGGCCGCGCGGTCGGTGATGTCCTTGGCCCTGGCCACCGACTCGGCGAAGCCGGGGTCGGCGTACGTCTCGATCCAGTCCGCATACGGGTTGGCCGCGCCGGTCTGCTCGGTGTGGATCGCGTTGCCGACGTACTCGTAGATCCAGAAGCACGGCAACACGGTCGCCATCAGCGGACCGAAGCCGCCGCGCGCGACGGCCGCCAGCAGGTGGTTGTTGTAGGCGGTGGCGCTCGGCGAGGTCGGGATGTCATCGAGGCCGGTCAGTCCGTATCGCGCGAAATAACGCTCGTGCAGGCCGCGCTCGACGACGATGACATTTGCCGAGCTGCCGGCCAGAAAAGCGGCGTCGTCCGGCGCCGGCGCGATCGCCGCGGCATGCGCCAGGGCCTTGGCGAAATCGGCCAGATAACGCGCGTCCTGGACGAGATAGAAACGAAAAACGTCCTGGTCGAGCGTGCCGGCGGACAACTCCCGGTTGAACGGATGGTTGAGCGTTTCCTTGAGCAGCGGCTGGATCCGGCTCCACACCTGCTCGCAGAACATCAGCTTTCCTTCCAGATCGCGTGAAAATGGTGTGGCGGACCGTGTCCGGTGCCGATGTCCAGATCGTCGGCGGCGGTCAGCGCGGCGGTCAGATAGTCTTTTGCCTCTCGTACGGCCGAAAACCAGTCGTCCCGCATCGGCCGCAACGTCGTTATCGCCGAGGACAGCGTGCAGCCGGTGCCGTGCGTGTTGCGCGTTTCCACGCGTGGCGCGGAAAACTCCACCGGTTCGCGGTCGAGCAGGATGTCGACGCTGTCGCTGCCGGCCAGATGACCGCCTTTGAGCAGCACCACCGGACCGTACGCGCGCAGCCGGCCGGCCTGTTCGTGCATGCCGGCGAGATCGTCGGTTTCCTTGTCCTCCAACAGATCCGCCGCCTCCGGCAGATTGGGCGTGATCAGGTCGGCCAGCGGCAGCAGGTCGTCGCGGAGTGCGCGTACGGCGTCCTCCGGCAGCAGCCGGTGGCCGCTCTTGGCGACCATGACCGGGTCGACGATCAGGTATTTCGGCTTGTAGACGGCGATTTTCGCGGCGACCGTCCGAATCAGGCCGGCGTCGCCGAGCATTCCGGTCTTCACCGCGTCGACGCGTACGTCCTGGAACACCGCGTCGAGCTGCTCGCCGACGAAATCCGCCGGGACCGGGTGGATCGACCGCACGCCTCGCGTGTTCTGCGCGACGACCGCCGTCACGACGGTCATGCCATAGCCGCCGAGCGCCGAGAACGTCTTGAGATCTGCCTGGATGCCGGCGCCGCCGGTCGGATCGGTGCCGGCGATGGTCAACACATGCGGAATCATGGCCGCGACGGTCCCTTCGCTAGTGTTAGCTAGATCAGGTTCGACGGGTCTGATCTCAGCCTCGCCAGACGAGGCACCCCGCCGTCACTAACTCACACCGTAACCTGTTTTCCGCGTACGGCAAACGGCCGCTCGACCGACGACGCAATCGGAATCCGATTGCATCGTCTGTGGCGCACTGACCTGCGGATATGCCGGACCGGGGATGAAGGCCTTAGGTCCGATCGCAACTTTCTTGACCGGTTTTCCGGCGACCCTGGGCGACAGGGTGACATTCGGGCGCCGGATCGCGGGTCCGAATGTCACCCCAGCCGGGAAACCCGCAGGTCAAGAGCCAACAGAGGACGCAATCGGAATCCGATTGCGTCCTCTGACCAGGCGGCTGCGGTGGAGAGGGGGGTCAGCTGCCGACGGCGACCTGGGGCGGCGGACCGGCTGGGCGGGAGGCGGCGCGGCGAGTGCGCCGCGCGCGTGTCGGCTGCGCCACCGACACCGTCGGCTCCTCGACCTCGGCGGCCGGAGGCTCGGGCTCGGCCTCAGCGACAGCGGGCTCGGCGGCCGGCGAGGCGGACACAGGCTCGACCGGCTCCACGACCAGGCTGTTGTCGCTCACGTCGTCGATCGGCGAGGCGTCCTCGGCGGTGACCACGTCGTCGGCGTCCTCGACCGGCGGACGCGGCTTGGGCGCGCTCTCGGCGGAGTCCTTGCCGCGGTTGCGCTTGCGCCGGCCACTGCCTTCCGCGCTGGACACCTGCTGCTTGTTGTCCTTGTCGACCGGCTCGGTGTGGATGATCAGGCCGCGGCCATGACACACCTCACAGGTCTCGCTGAAGGCCTCCAGCAGGCCCTGACCGACCCGCTTGCGGGTCATCTGTACGAGTCCGAGCGAGGTGACCTCGGCGACCTGGTGCTTCGTACGGTCGCGGCCGAGGCACTCGGTCAGCCGGCGCAGCACCAGCTCACGGTTGCTCTCCAGCACCATGTCGATGAAGTCGATGACGATGATGCCGCCGATGTCGCGCAGCCGCAGCTGCCGGACGATCTCCTCGGCCGCCTCCAGGTTGTTCCTGGTGACGGTCTCCTCCAGGTTGCCGCCCTGGCCGGTGAACCGGCCGGTGTTCACGTCGATCACCGTCATCGCCTCGGTGCGGTCGATGACCAGCGAGCCGCCGGAGGGCAGCCAGACCTTGCGGTCCAGCGCCTTGGCCAGCTGCTCGTCGACCCGGTGGGCGGTGAACACGTCGGTCTCCGCGACGTGGTGCGACAGCCGTTCGACCAGGTCGGGCGACACGTGGCCGACGTACTCGCGTACCGTCTCCCAGGCGTCGTCCTTGGAACCGTCGGAGGAGACGACCAGCGACGCGAAGTCCTCGTTGAAGATGTCCCGGATGACCCGGATGACCAGGTCGGGCTCGGCGTAGAGCAGCGCCGGCGCGGACGCGCTCTGCTGCGCCTTCTGGATGGCCTGCCACTGCGCCTCCAGGCGGGCCACGTCGCGGCGCAGCTCCTCCTCGCTGGCACCTTCGGCGGCCGTACGCACGATGACGCCGGCGTTTTCCGGCACCACCTTCTTCAGGATCGACTTGAGCCGCTTGCGCTCGTTGTCCGGCAGCTTGCGGCTGATCCCGGTCATGTCGTTTTCCGGCACGTACACCAGGAACCGGCCCGGCAGGCTCACCTGCGAGGTCAGCCGCGCGCCTTTGTGGCCGACCGGGTCCTTGGTGACCTGCACCAGCACCGAGTCGCCGGACTTGAGCGCCTGCTCGATCTTGCGCGGCTTGCCGTCCATGCCGGCCAGGTCCCAGTTGACCTCGCCGGCGTAGAGCACCGCGTTACGGCCCTTGCCGATGTCGACGAAGGCGGCCTCCATGCTCGGCAGCACGTTCTGCACGCGGCCGAGATAGACGTTGCCCGCGTACGACGTCGACGACGCCTTGGTCACGTAATGCTCGACGAGCACGTTGTCCTCAAGCACGGCGATCTGCGTACGCTCGCCGCGCTGCCGCACGACCATGGTGCGCTCGACGGCCTCCCGGCGCGCCAGGAACTCCGCCTCGGTGAGCACCGGCGGCCGACGACGGCCCTGGTCACGGCCGTCACGGCGGCGCTGGCGCTTGGCCTCCAGCCGGGTCGAGCCCTTGACGCCGCGGACGCCGTCGTCGCTCTCGGCGGTCTCGTGGCGCGGCTCACGTACGTGCACCTCGGTGGCGACGTCGTCGTCCTGGTCGCCGTCGCCGGTCTCGTTGCCGCGCCGGCGACGACGCCGCCGGCGACGGGTCGTGCCGGCTGCCGCGTCGTCGGAGTCATCCGAGTCGTCGGACTCCTCGGACTCGGCCTCGGCGGCCTGTTCGGGCTGCTCAGATGGCTCGGACTGTCCCGACTGCTCGGCGGCCGGCTGCTGGTCCCCCGTCTCGGTGGACTCGCTCGCGTCGTCGCTGGCGCCGCGGCCACGGCCACGGCCACGACGACCACGGCGGCGACGCCGGCTCTCCGCGCCGCTCTCCGCCTCGGCGGACTCGTCGGTCTCCCCGGTGTCATCGTCCTCGGCCGGCTCCTCGGCCGCTTCCGGAGCCTTGGCGGCCCCCTTGGCGGCCCCCTTGGCGGCGTCGACGACGACCTCGACGGTCACCGCCGGGACCGGCTCCGGCAGCTCGGGCGCCATGAACAGGGCCATCGGCGCCGGCGCACGGCGGCTCGACCGGCCGTTCTTCGCGGCCGGCTTCTCCGCCGGCTCGGGCTCCGGCTGCGGCGCCGGCGCTGTCTCCTCGTCCGGTACGAGCGTCAGCTCCGGCTCGGCCGGCGGCGCGGCGGCGCGGGTCGCGGCCCGGCGCGTCCGCTTGCGCGGCGCCGGCGCCTCACTGACCTCCGGAGCGACCTCCGGCTCGATCAGCACGTCGGCCTCGACGGCGGCGACCGCCGCCTTCTTTGCGGCGCGCTTGCGGGTCACCTTCTTGGCCGGCGGCGCCGGCTCGACCGGCTCGAGCTCGACCGGTGGCGCCTCGACGGCGGCCTTCGGTTTCGCGGTCTTACGCGGTCGTGCCGTCTTCTTGACCGGCTTGGCTACCGCTTCCTCGGTCTCGGCAGGCGTGGCCGCGGCTTCATCGCCAGATGAGCCGCTGCGTTTCCTCGTTGGCATGCAGGCATATCTCCGTCCCGCCTCCGGGCGCGTGTGACGCGGCCGCTCAGAGGCGTGTCAACTTCTACTTTCAGTTAGACGGCCCACGGATGGGCCGCGCAAGTCTCGTAGGGCGGTGCTGCGCGTCCCCACCAGGGAACCCCGTGTCCGCAACACCCCGACGACATCACCCGGCCCGGTCGTGCGCGAGCGGCTCGATCAGGTCCCCGTCCGGGGTCAGCACACCCTGCGCCAGCCGGGTCATCCGTACGGACGACGGCGGCGACAGGCCGGCTACTGCGCACATACCGGTGAGAATGTCATCGGGCCGTACGGCCGGCGTCACATGCCGTACGACGACGTCCAGTATCGCATACTCCGTGTCGCGGACCGGTCCAGGCGCGCCGGAGCCGTCGGCGGACAGCTCACAACGGGCGACCGCGCCGCGTACGTCCACCGTCTTGCGGCCGGACTTGGTGAGTTTGCTCACCGGCACCTCGGCGGCGGCCATGAACTGTCCGACCAGGTCGCGGCCGGCATCGACGGACAGGTCCAGCAGCTCGATCCGCCAGCGGGACGCGTCGATCTGCTCGGCCAGTGGCCGGCCGCCGGCGACGGCCGCGGCGCACACGTCGATGCCGGCCGGCAGCGCGGTGTCGAGCCGGTCGGCAAGCTCGGCGGGGTCGACCTCGGTGGTCAGGCCGATCTCGACGTACTCGGCCTCGCTGGCCATGCCGGTCGGTGCGGCCCCCAGCCAGGACACCTTCGGGTGCGGGCTGAAGCCGGCGGAGTAGCCGATGGGTACGGACGCACGGCGCAGCGCGCGCTCGAAGGCGCGCGCGATGTCGCGGTGCGAGGTGAACCGGAGCCGGCCGCGCTTGGCATACCGGATGCGCAGCTTCTGCACGACCGGTGGCGGCGGCGGGCCGTCAGGCGTACGGGGCAGGGTCGCCTCCTCACGAACGGTGGTCAACGGCGTCAGGATAGCCGGCGGGCTGAGCAGTTCAGCTCAGGACAACCCTGACCAGCTGGCCGACAATGGACGCATGAGCACCCATATCAGACCACTGCCGCTGGCGATCGCCGGGTTGCTCGTGACCGGCGTAGTCGCCGGTGGCGTCGCGTTTCTCGGCTTCCTGGTCGGTACGCAGCCAAATCTCGGCGTGGCCGGCGCGCTCGTCGGCCTCACCGGTGTCGTCGGCTGCCTGGCGCTGCTGGCGTGGAGCTGGCGCCCGCTGGCCAGCGACGGTCGGTGGGCCGTCGGCGGCGCGGCCCTGACCGGGTTGTTGCTGGTCATCGTCGTGCCGGTGTTTGTGTACGCGTCGGTCGCGCCGTACGGCTGGCTGGTCTGCAAGGGCTCGACCGCCGGCTTCTGTCCGCTCGGCGCGCTGGTCGTCGCACCGACCCTCGGCGCCGTCATCCCGTGGACCATCGCCGGCCTGCCCGCACTGATCACGCTGGCCCTGCGCCATCGCCGAAATGTCGGTGGCGCACGGAAGGCTTGATATTCGGGGGCCCAAAATCCGGCCGGGGACAATCGGGACCCGATTGGGACAACCCGTTCTGCCGCCCCCGAACCAGGATCTCAGCCGCCTTCGACAAACCATGCCGTGACAATCGGAATCCGATTGTCACGAGGCGAAATGCGCCGCCCCCAAACCAGAGTCCTCGCCCGGTACGACAAAAACCGCGCCGCAACAATCGGGTCCCGGTCGTGCCCGAGACGATCTATCCAGGGGATGCCGGCGGCAACTGGAAGGGCGCAGGTCTGTTTGTAGCTGGGTCGGCTGCCGCGCGTGGTCCGGTTTGCCTGGTGGCCGCCGAAGGAGCCCACGGCGTTCGACGGCGTCCTGGTAGGTGGCGAGAAGGACCACTCTGTGAGACCACAAGCACATGGAGCGCTGAATGTCCGGCCTGCGATGTTTGTGGATGGGGCGAAAGCCGATCTACTAGCGCTAGACGCAAGAAAACGGCTTTCACCCCCACATGAGCGCCAGTCGCTGTGACGAGTGCGACTGGCGGGGCGAGCAATGCTGTCGTGACTCAAGCGGGTTGACTTGCACGTCGGCCCTGGCCGGCGCTCAAGCCAGCCACCTAGCGGTTGACGACGGACAGCGGCAGGAGTTTCTGGCCGGTGGGGCCGATCTGGATGTCGGTCCCCATGGCCGGGCAGACGCCGCAGTCATAGCAGGGCGTCCAGCGGCAGTCCTCGACCTCGTACTCCTTCAGCGCGTCCTGCCAGTCCTCCCACAGCCAGCTGCGGTCCAGGCCGGAGTCGAGGTGGTCCCAGGGCAACACCTCGTGCTCGCCGCGCTCGCGGGTGGTGAACCAGGCCAGGTCGACACCGAGCGGCGGCAGCTCCGAGTCGGCGGCGCAAACCCAGCGCTCGTACGAAAAATGCTCGTTCCAGCCGTCGAAGCGGCCGCCGTCGCGCCAGACCTTCTCGATGACCCGGCCGATCCGCCGGTCGCCGCGGGACAGCAGGCCTTCGATCAGGCTCGGCTGTCCGTCGTGATAGCGATAGCCGATCGCCTTGCCGAGCGACCGGTCGGCGTTGATCGCCTTACGCAGAGCCAAAAGCCGCTCGTCCACCACCTCGGGCGAGGTCTGGCCGGCCCACTGGAACGGCGTGTGCGGCTTCGGTACGAAACCGCCGATCGACACGGTGCAGCGGATGTCCGTCCGGCCGGTGGCCTTGCGGCCGGCGCGGATGACGTCGTGCGCCATCTCGGCGATTTCCAGCACGTCGTCGAGTGTTTCGGTCGGCAGGCCGCACATGAAATAGAGCTTCACCTGCCGCCAGCCGTTCTCGTACGCGGTGGTGACCGTGCGGATCAGGTCGTCCTTGGAGACCATCTTGTTGATCACCTGGCGGAGCCTCTCGCTGCCGCCCTCCGGCGCGAAGGTCAGTCCGGAACGCCTGCCGTTACGGGAAAGTTCGTTGGCCAGCGTCACGTTGAAGGCGTCCACACGCGTCGACGGCAGCGACAGCGAGGTCGTGGTGCCCTCGTAGCGGTCGGCCAGGCCGGTGACGATGTCGCCGATCTCGGAGTGGTCGGCCGACGACAGCGACAGCAGGCCGACCTCCTCGAAACCACTGGCCGAGAGGCTCTGCTGCACCATGTCGCCAATGCCGGTGATGGACCGCTCGCGCACCGGCCGGGTGATCATGCCGGCCTGGCAGAACCGGCAGCCGCGCGTGCAGCCGCGGAAGATCTCCACGCTGGCGCGCTCGTGCACCGTTTCGGCCAGCGGTACGAGCGGCGTCTTCGGATACGGCCACTTGTCCAGGTCCATCGTGGTGCGCTTGTAGATCCGGTGCGGCACACCGGCGCGGTTGGGCGCGACCCGATAGATCTCGCCGTTGTCGGCGTAGTCGACGTCATAGAACCGCGGCACGTAGATGTTCTCCGTACGCGCCATCCGCATCAGCAGCTCGTCGCGGCCACCGGGCCGGCCCTCGGCCTTCCAGACACGGACGATCGCGGAGATCTCCAGCACCGCCTCCTCGCCGTCGCCGAGCACGGCGGCGTCGACGAAGTCGGCGATCGGCTCCGGGTTGAAGGCGGCGTGGCCACCGGCCAGCACGACCGGGTCGTCGATCCCCCGGTCGGCCGCGTGCAGCGGGATGCCGGCCAGGTCCAGCGCGGTCAGCAGGTTGGTGTAGCCGAGCTCGGTGGCGAAGGACACACCGAGCACGTCGAAGGCGCCGACCGGCCGATGCGTGTCGACGGTGAACTGCGGCACGCCGTGCTCGCGCATCAGCGCTTCCAGATCGGGCCACACCGAGTACGTCCGCTCGGCCAGCACGTCCGGCTGCTCGTTGAGGATCTCGTAGAGGATCTGGATCCCCTGGTTGGGCAGGCCGACCTCGTACGCGTCCGGATACATCAGGGCCCAGCGCACCGCCGCCGCTTCCCACGGCTTGCTGGTCGCACCCTGCTCGCCGCCGACATACTGGATCGGCTTCTGCACCCGGCTGAGCAGCGGCTCCAGTGCCGGAAACACCGACTGGACGGTGGATTCGCGCGTGACGCTCATGATGTGCCAGCGTACCCGCCGGGCCTGCGGCCGACCCGCTCCAGTACACCCCTTACCAGCACGTCCGGCCAGCCGGCGATCACTGACCGTCACGTCGCCTCGCCGGCTGTCCGCAGGCCTGCCCGCAACGCCTGGACGAGACACGTTCTGCCAGGATAGGGACCGACGTTTCTACGGCGACGCCGCGACAAGAGCTGTCGTCACCATGGGTGAGGGGGTCGCGCCGGCCCCGGCTGTGAACGATGCCAGTACGAGGCCGGCACGACAGGCAGGGAGTGCAGTGGCGATGTACTGTCTCGGTCTCGGCGGACGGCCGGGCCGGCGGTGGAGAAGGGGATCGGATGTCGACGCCTAGCGGGGGTGGCGCGGACCCGTACCGTAAGGACGACTACGGCGCCGAGCCAGGCCCCACCGAATACCGGCTCGACGACTTCGACGTGCCCGGTGGCGGCCATCCCGGTGGCCCGGAGGCGACCGGCGACCAGACCGGCTATCCGACCACCGGCCAGCCGTACGGCCAGCCGACCAACTACGGCCAGCCCGGCTATGGCCAGCAGGGCCAGCAGGGCTACGGCCAGCCGGGCCAGCCCGGCTATCCGGCCTCGGCTCCACCCGGATACCCGGCGTCCGCGCCGCCTGGATCGGCGCCGCCGTACGGCCAGCCGGGCTTTGGCGCCCCGCCTCCCCCGCCGCCGAAGAAGAGCAACGTCGGCCTGATCGTCGCGATCGTCGCCGGCGTGCTGGTGGTGCTGCTGTGCGCCGGCGCCATCGGCGGATACTTCCTGCTCCGGCCGACCACCACGCCGACCACCGGCCCGACGGCCAGCGGCGGCGGCAACACCGGTGGCGGCGGCGCCGGACCGGCCGGCAGCAACCACACCGCGCCGGCCGACGGCTGCTCGGCGCTGGACCTGACCACCTTCGCCGCCGCGATCGGCGGCTCGCTGGCGGGCGACACCAGTCCCAACCCCAACCCGGAGAAAAACTCCTACGGCAGCTCGACCAAGACGACCTGCACGGCCAACTACTCGGCCAAGTCGAGCAGCTCCGGGACCAACAAGCTCACCGTCGAGATGTCGTTTTTCAACGACAAGGCCGACGCGCAGAGCGACTACAACATCGAGATCAACGCGGCCGACAAGGTGTACGGCGCGAGCAACGGCGTCGAGGTGCCCGGCACCGGCGAGAAGGCGCGCAAATACCGTACGCCGGCCGGCCGGTTGGTCCTGCTGGTGCTGGACGGCAACTCGGTCTTCGACACCGAATACTCCGGCCCCGACTCCGACCAGAGCTCGTTGCAGGCCAGCAACGAGGCGGCGTTGCTGACCCTGACCCAGGGCGCGATGCGAAAGACAGCGGGGTAGGCGGTGTCAGGACAGTACGGACCGCCGTCGCCGTATGGTGGACAGCCATTTCCCGGTCCACCGGGCTACGGGCCGCCACCGGGCCCGCCACCGCCGCAGAAGCCGCGCACCGGCCTGGTCGTCCTGACCGTCGCCGGTGTCGTGGTCGTGCTGCTCGGCATCGTCGCGGCCACGTCGTTTCTCTGGCTGCGCGCCAACCCGGTGACCGGCCCGTCCGCGGCACCGAGCCAGCCGGTGCCGAGCGTGGTTTCCACCAGTGGCGGCGGCACGGTCGGCGCGACGCACGTGGCGCCGACCGACGGCTGCGCGCCGGTCGACTTCGCGTCGTTCGAGGCCACGCTGAAGCTGAAGAAGGACACCGCCACCTCGCCCAACCCGGCCGGCAAGGTGGAGAAGTACGGCACGACGCTGATCGACGCCAGCTGCCGTGCCACCTACGACTCGGGCGACCCGAACAACCCGTTCCCGGTCGACGTCAACCTGGACATCACGATCTACCAGCCGACCTCCAGCGATCCCAAGGGGTTGGCGCTCAAGGCCTTCGCCAGCGACACGAAGTCCTCGACGTACGGACCGCCGGTGCAGGTGCCGGGCATCGGGCAGAAGGCGACCCGGTTCCTGAGCAAGGTCGGCAACTACGAGCTCTACGTGCTGGACGGCAACGCGATCATCGACCTGCAGTACAACGGCCTGGGGATCGTCGACCCGAAGGCAGGAAAGGCGTACGAGGCGGCGCTGATCGTGCTGGCCAAGACCGCGCTGTCCAGAACCGCGCAGAAGTAGACACCGGTCACAGTGGCACTAATCGGGGATCTGGCCGGCCGGCTCGGCGGCCAATAATGCAATACCGGAACCAGATGTACACGGCAGCTGAAGGGTAACGAGGTGTCAAACTACGGAGATCCCAATTACGGGCAGCAGGGCGGCCAGGGCGGCTACGGTGGGGATCCGTACGGCTCTCAGCCCGGCGACCCGACCTACCAGGGTGGCGGCTACGGCGACCCGACCTACCAGGGGCAGCCGGGTGGCTACGCCGACCCCAACTCGGCGCCACCCGGATACGGCGCTCCCGGCTATGCCGACCCCAACTCGGCGCCTCCCGGATACGGCCCCGGCGGCCCCGGTTACGGCGACCCCGGTTTCGGCACCCCGCCGCCTCCTCCGCCGCCGAAAAAGAGCAGCACCGGCCTGATCATCGGCATCGTGATCGGCGTCGTCGTGCTGCTGCTGTGCGTCGGTGGCGGTGTCGGCGCGTTCTTCTACTTCAAGCCGGGCAGCAACCCCAGCCCCAGCTCCAGCGGCGGCGGAGGTGGCGGTGGCGGCGCTCCGCAGGCCAGTGGCGGCACCAACCAGGGCGGCGGCTCCGGCCCGAACGCCTCGGTCGGCTCGACCCACAAGGCACCGGCCGACGCCTGCGCGCCGGTCGACCTGCAGACCTTCTCCAGCAAGTTCCAGTTCGCGCCGGACAGCGGCCACAGCCCCAACCCCAAGGGTGAGATCAACCGCTACGGCGACTCCACCGAGACCGACTGCAAGGGCTATTACGTCCAGGGCAACCTCAACCCGGAGATCGAGCTGGAGATGACCATCCAGACCGGCTCCAACCCGACCGCCGACGCGTCGTCGGACTACGACCGCGAGAAGCAGTCCAGCGACCGGGTCTACGGCAACCCGATCAACGTCACCGGCATCGGCCAGAAGGCCACCGGCTACAAGTCCAGCAGCGGCGCGCTGCACCTGTACGTCCTCGACGGCAACACGGTCGTCCACGTCGAGTACTTCAACGCCGGCTCCGACCACGCGGTGAGCCAGGGCAAGGACTTCCAGGACGCGATCACCACGCTCGCGCAGACCGCCCTGAACCGTACGGTCTGATCCACTCAGCGAAAAGCCCCGGCAGAAACGCCGGGGCCTTTTGCTGTGCCCGCCTACGCCTTGGCGACGGCGACGCGTACGGAGTGGCCGTCGGCCAGCTCGGTGGCCGGCACGTCGCCGCTCAGCGTGCCGAAGGTGAGCGAGGCGGCCAGCGTCTCGGCGGTCACCAGCTCGTGGTGTGCCTCGACGGCGGCGCGTACGTCGTCGGACGACGGCTCCAGGGTGAGGTGGATCCGGTCGGCCACGTCCAGGCCGGCGTCACGGCGGGCCTGCTGGACCGCGCGGATCACGTCCTTGGCCAGGCCCTCGGCGGCCAGCTCCGGCGTGACCTTCACGTCCAGGACGACGACACCGGCGTCGCCGGGCAGCGGCGCCGAGGAGTCGGCGTCGGTCGGCACCAGCCGCAGGTCGTACTCGCCTTCCGTCAGCTCGACACCACCGGCGGTCACCAGGCCACCGGAGACCGACCAGTCACCGGCCTTGACCGCCTTGATGACCTTCTGCACGTCCTTGCCGAGCCGCGGCCCGAGGACGCGCGGCACCAGCGACAGGACGCGCTGGCAATAGCCTTCGACGTCGGTGGTGAGCCGCACCTCCTTCACGTTCACCTCGTCGGCGATCAGGTCGATGAACGGCTCCAGCGCCTGCGCGTCGGCCACCGCGACGGTGAGCGAGGCGAGCGGCAGCCGTACGCGTAGTTTTCGTGCCTTTCGCAGCGAAAGGGCCGCCGAGCACACCGCGCGCACCTCGTCCATGCTGGCCACCAGCGCCGCGTCGGACGGCAGCGCGGACGCCTCCGGCCAGTCCTGCAGGTGTACGGACCGGCCGCCGGTCAGCCCGCGCCAGACCTCCTCGGTGACCATCGGCAGCAGCGGCGCGGCCACTCGTGTCAGCACCTCCAACACCGTGTAGAGCGTGTCGAAGGCGTCGGTGTCCTCGTTCCAGAACCGGTCCCGCGACCGGCGGACGTACCAGTTTGTCAGTACGTCGAGGAAAGAGCGCACCGATGCGCAGGCACCGGAGATGTCGTAGACGTCCAGCGACTCGGTCACCGACTCCACCGCGTCGGAGAGCTTGGCCAGCACATACCGGTCGAGCACGTGCCGCGAGTCGGTCCGCCACTTCGCCTCGTACTTCGCCGCGTTGGCATAGAGCGAGAAGAAATACCAGGCGTTCCACAGCGGGTTGATGGCCTGCCGTACGGCGTCGCGGATCACCGGCTCGCTGACCGACATGTCGCCGCCACGCAGGATCGGCGAGGACATCAGCGACCAGCGCATGGCGTCCGAGCCGTACGTGTCGAACATCTCGTACACGTCCGGATAGTTGCGCAGGCTCTTCGACATCTTCTTGCCGTCGTCGCCGAGCACGATGCCGTGGCTGATCGCGGTCAGGAACGCCGGCCGGTCGAACAGCGCGGTCGCGATGACCTGCATGAAGTAGAACCACGCGCGGGTCTGGCCGATGTACTCCACGATGAAGTCACCGGGGAAGTGATGCTCGAACCATTCGGCGTTCTCGAAGGGATAGTGCACCTGCGCGAACGGCATCGACCCGGACTCGAACCAGCAGTCCAAAACTTCCGGCACGCGCCGCATGGTGGACTTGCCGGTCGGGTCGTCCGGGTTGGGCCGGGTCAGCTCGTCGATGCCTGGCCGGTGCAGATCTTCCAGGCGTACGCCGAAGTCCGCCTCCAACTGGTCGAGCGAGCCGTACACGTCGACGCGCGGGTATTCCTCGCTGTCCGACTTCCACACCGGGATCGGCGAACCCCAGAACCGGTTGCGCGAGATCGGCCAGTCGATCGCGTTTTCCAGCCATTTCCCGAAAGAGCCGTCCTTGACATGCGCCGGCGTCCAGGTGATCTGCTGGTTGAGCTCGGACGCGCGCGCCTTGAACTTCGTCACGCTGACGAACCACGACGACAATGCCTTGTAGACCAACGGAGTGTCGCAGCGCCAGCAGTGCGGATACGAGTGCACGTACGACTCTTCGCGCAGCAGCAGGCCGCGCTCGCGCAGCTCGCGCAGGATCGGCCGGTTGGCCTCGAAGACCTGCAGGCCCTCGAAACGCGGTGCTATCGAGGTGAAACGCGTACGGTCGTCGACGGTCAGGATCGTCGGCACGCCGGCCGCCGTGGTGATGTTGAAGTCGTCCTCACCGTGTGCCGGACCGACCTCGACCAGACCGGTGCCGTCCTCGGTCGAGACGAAATCTCCGGCCAGCACGGTGAACGCCGCCGGCACGTCCGCGTACGCCTCCACCAGGAAGTCGAAGACCGGCTTGTATTTGCGGCCAACGAAAACACTGCCCTTGACGGTGTCGACCAAGGTGGCGGCGCCGAGCTCCTTCTCGTACGCGGCAAGGCGCGCCTTTGCGATGACGTAACGGTGCCCGTCCAGCTCCACCACCGCGTAGTCGACCTCGGGGTCCACCACAAGGTTGCTGTTGGGGACCCAGGTCCACGGCATGGTGGTCCAGGTCAGCAGCCGCTCACCGGTGTCCACCAGCTCCACCCACACGGTCGCCGCCGGGTCCTGCCGGTCGCGGTAGGTGTCGTCCATCCGGATTTCGTTGTTGGACAACGGGGTTTCGCAGCGCCAGCAGTACGGCAGCACCTTGAAACCCTCGTAGATCAGGCCCTTGTCGTGGAGCTGCTTGAAGGCCCACATGACGCTTTCCATGAACGGCAGGTCGAGCGTCTTGTAGTCGTTTTCGAAGTCGACCCAGCGAGCCTGCCGCCGGACATAGCGTTCCCACTCGTGGGTGTAACGCAGCACGGACTCTTTGGTCGCCGTGTTGAACTTCTCGATGCCGAGCCGGAGGATCTCGGCCTTGGTGGTGATGCCGAGCTGCTTCTCGGTCTCCACCTCGGCCGGCAGGCCGTGCGTGTCCCAGCCGAACCGGCGCTCGACGTGCTTGCCGCGCATGGTCTGGTAGCGCGGCACCAGGTCCTTGACGTAACCGGTCAGCAGATGGCCGTAGTGCGGCAGGCCGTTGGCGAACGGCGGACCGTCATAGAAGACGAACTCGTTGGCGCCGTTGTCACCGGCCGGACGCGCGTCGATGCTGGCCTGGAAGGTGCCGTCGGCGTCCCAGTGGTCCAGCACCTGGTTTTCCAGCTGTGGAAACGACGGCGCGGCCACGACACTCTGGTCATCGCGGTGCCTCGGATAGGCCATCTCAAGTCCTCACGTACTCAGTGCTCGTACGCGAGGACGACGGCGCATGCTCATGCGCCACCGCGGTACCACCTCGCTTGGCGCCATCCACCGCTGGCCGCGGCGGCTGACACCCGCTCGTGTCGGCTGTGACGGGCCGATCCCGTCCGGTTCTACTTGGGCCGATGCCCGTTCTTCCGGAGGCTCGCCGGTGATAGCCGGGTCGAAGCCTGTGCATCCAGGGTAGCGAACCACGTACAGCGAATATTCCGCGGTCAGCCGGTCAGGAGCTGCGCGAGCCGGTCCCACGCCGGCGACGAGGCACCCGGCAGTGACTCGGCGGCCAGCCTCGCCATCGTCGGGTTCTGGATCGGACGCGCCTCGGATCGGCTCTGACGCCGCGCGACCCACTCGCGCGTACGGTCGGCGATGCCGGCCAACCGTGGGTCGTCCGGCGACCAGTCGTACGCGGCGTCGTGGTCGAGATAGATCGCGCGGAATTCTGGATCGGCGATCAGCTCGCGCTTCTCCGAGACCCAGGCGGCGGCGTCCCCGGGTGACGCCGTCCGCATCAGGATCCAGCCGTCGCGTTCCAGCCGGATGGTCCGGTCGCTGACGCCGAGCTTGCGTAGCTCGTCGAGATAGTCGGCGACCTCGGCGGAGACGAAGAGCCGGTCGCCGGTGCGCAGCTGCGCGAGCTGGTCGCGGGTCCGCCGCAGCTGCGCGATGCGTTCCCGCACATCGTGGTCGATCTCGGCGATGGCCGCCGCGAGCGTCTCCGGGTCGGCGTCCAGCAGGTCCCTGATGCGGGCCAGCGGCACGCCGGCGGTGGCCAGGGTCCTGATCTTGACCAATTCGACCGCGTCCTTGGCGGTGTAGCGCCGGTAGCCCGACGAGTCCCGCTCGGGCTCGTCGAGCAGACCGCGCTGGTGGTAGTGACGGACGGCCTTGATGGTCACGCCGGCGTAGCCGGCGAGCTGGCCGATCGTGATCATGCGGGCCATCCTGCCAGTTCGGTCAGGCCCGGCGGGTCAGCCGGCCGCCGCCGTTGCGGAAGCGCGCCTGGCCGTCGCGTACGTCGTGGAAGGAGACCAGCAGCAGCCGCAGGTAGCCGTCGAATGTGTCCAGCGGATAGCCGGCCGGTGCGAACAGTCCCGGCCGGACCGGCACGTACCGCTGCGGCGGAGCCTGTGTCGCGCCGCCGGCGAAGTTGGTGAAGATCCGCTCCTGCGACTCGTCCGCCGGCTCGTACGTGACACTTTCCTCGAGCTGACCGTCGGCGATGCCAACGTCGATGCGCAGCTGGTTGGAGCGGTAGGTGCCGACGTACGGCGTGAGGTCCACGTCCGGATCGAGGTCGGCGATCATCGTCGAGATCCGTACGCCGAGCCGCTCGGTCAGCAGCCACCGCAGGAGCTGGTCCTGCAGCATGATCGCTCCTGAGGTGTTGCCGAAGGCGGTGAAAACCAGATCGTGTTCGGGCACGACGCACAGGATGGACACGCCACCGGGTGACGCGCCGGACATGGCCAGCACGGTCGTGTCACCGAACGGATAGAGCACCCACCCCATCCCCATCGGCGGCACGTTCGGGGTCCGCATGTCGTGCCAGACCTGCCGCATGGACGCGACGGAGGCGGCCGACAGCACGCGTTCGCCGGTCGGCGAAACGCCGTTCGCGAGGTGTGTTCGTCCGAAGGCGAGCAGGTCGGCGACAGTGCCGATCGGCGTGCCGCCGGCCGGTCCCCAGGTGTCCGGCAGCATGAACACGCCGGTCGGCCGGGGCCTGCGCGTCCGCGGGTCGGGGAAATGGCCGATCGCGGTGCTGCGCAGGATGGCCTGCTCGGCCGACGTACTGGAGTTGGTCATGCCGACCGGCGCGTAGACCTCGCGTTGGAGCAGGTCGGGGAACGGCGTGCCGGTCACCACCTCCAGCAGGCGGCCCGCGACGATCATGCCGCCGTTGGAGTAGCTGAGCTGCTCACCGGGCTCGAACAGGGTGTCGGAGCCGAGGCCGTCGACGTACGTCCTCAACGCGTCGCGGCCCTTCTCGTCCGGGAAGTAGAGGTCGGCGTCGATGCCGTTGGTGTGGGTGACGAGGTGGCGAACCAGGATCCGGTCGCCGGCGGTGAAGTCGGGGAGGTGTTCCACCACCGGCGCGTCGAGGTCGAGGACACCGCGCTCGACCTGCCGCAGGACCAGTGTCGTGGTCAGGACCTTGGTGACCGATCCGAACAGGAAGCCGGTGTCCTCGCGCATCGCGGCGCCGGTGGCGACGTTCGCGATGCCGTGAGCGACGACGGTCTGCTCGCCGGCGTGGTAAACACCGGCGACGAAGCCCGGGACGTTGTTGGACTCGCAATAAGTGGCGATCTGCTCGCGGAGCTCGTTGTCTGTCATGCCGAGCATCGTCGAAGGTTGCCCCTGGGGCAGGGTCAAGGGCACGCCAGAGACAGATTGCCCACGGCGATCATGTTGATCGGAAACCGTCGCTTTTCAGCGGCACGCCAACGCACCTAGCGTCAACTCCACAGATTCCCGCTCGTCCACCAAGGGAGCGATAGATGACCGCGTTGGATCCGACCGCCGAGCCATTGTCCAGCCCCAGCGGCACACCCCTCACGACACTCGACTGGGCGGACGCACGGACCAGAGTGGCCGAGGCGCACGACTTCCTGCTCGCCACCACCAACCAGGACGCACGGCCGCACGTGGTGCCGGTGCTGGCCGTGTGGCATGACGGAGCGGTCTGTTTCGTCACCTTCCGGCACAGCCGCAAGACCCGCAATCTCACCCGCGACAACGGTTGTACGGTCACCGTCCCCGGACCGGACGTCGACGTGGTCATCGACGGCACCGCGCAGCTCGTACGGGACGCGCCTCGGCTGCAGAACATCGCGGACCTGTTCCCGGCCAAGTATCCGTGGTGGCATCCGTTCGTCAGGGATGGCGAGCTCTACGATCCGGCCGACACGGCGCTCGAGGAGCCGCGGCACGTCTACGCGGTCGAGCCCGTGCGGGTGTTCGCGTTCGGCAAGGAGAAGGGGTTCAGCGCCACCCGCTGGCGGTTCTAGCGACGCGGTCCGGTTGTGGTCAGGACGTGTGTCACTGCCGGGTCGCGTGCATTCCGGCTGGTCTCTGCGACAAGATGCGGGGATGACGCCGACATCAGTCCAGCGCGCGAGCCGGCGGCCGGGTACGCCGTCGTTGAACGGGTCGCCGCCGAGCGCGCTCTTCGACGGCTACCTCGACCCGGCCAGGCCGCACGCCGGCGCGTACGACGAGATGTTCGCCGACACCGACTCCGTACGGTCGGCCTACCGGACGCTGTACGAGGCACTGGCGCCGACCGAGGTCGGCGATCTCGGCGCGCGAGCCGAAGCACTCGGCCGCGCGTTCGTCGACCAGGGCATCACCTTTTCGCTGTCCGGCCAGGAGCGTCCGTTTCCGCTCGACCTGATCCCGCGGGTCATTCCGGCCGGTGAGTGGTCCCGGCTGGAGCGCGGCATCGTGCAGCGGGTCAAGGCCCTGGAGATGTTTCTCGCCGACGTGTACGGCGACGCCGAGATCCTGCGCGACGGTGTCCTGCCCCGCCGGCTGATCTCCTCCTGCGCGCATTTCCACCGCGAGGCGGCCGGTTTCTCGCCGCCGAACGGCGTACGCATCCACGTCGCCGGCATCGACCTGGTCCGCGACGAACAAGGCACTTTTCGCGTACTGGAGGACAATCTGCGCTGTCCATCCGGTGTCTCGTACGTGATGGAAAACCGCCGGACGATGGCGCGTGTCTTCCCCGACCTGTTCGCCCGCCACCGCGTACGCGCGGTCGCCGACTATGGCGTGCACCTGCTGCGCGCGTTGCGAGCGGCCGCCGCGCCAAACGCGGCCGACCCGAACGTCGTCGTGCTGACGCCGGGCGTCTACAACTCGGCGTACTTCGAACATTCGTTGCTGGCCAGGCAGATGGGGGTCGAGCTGGTCGAGGGCCGCGATCTTTTCGTCCGGGACAACGTGGTCTACATCCGTACGACCGAGGGCGAGCGGCAGGTCGACGTGATCTATCGGCGGATCGACGACGATTTCCTGGATCCGCTGCATTTCCGGCCCGACTCGGTGCTCGGCGTCGCCGGCGTGCTGAACGCGGCGCGCGCCGGCAACGTCGTGATCGCCAACGCGGTCGGCAACGGCGTCGGCGACGACAAGCTGATTTACACCTATCTGCCGGACATCCTGAAGTACTACCTCAACGAGAAGCCGCTCCTGCCCAATGTGGACACCTACCGGTGCTGGCTGCCGGACGAGCGGGCGTACGTGCTGGAACACGTGGATGAGCTGGTGGTCAAACCTGTCGAGGGCTCCGGCGGTTACGGAATCGTCTTCGGACCGAACGCGGCACCGACGGAGTTGGCGTCGCTCAAGAGGAAAATCCGCGCCAACCCGCGCGGCTGGATCGCTCAGCCGGTGGTGCAGCTGTCGACCGTACCGACCAAGATCGCCGACCGGCTGGTGCCCCGGCACGTCGACCTGCGGCCGTTCGCGGTCAACGACGGCAACTCGGTTTTCGTGCTGCCAGGCGGTTTGACCAGGGTCGCGCTGCCCAAGGGCAGCCTGGTGGTCAACTCCTCGCAGGGCGGTGGCTCGAAGGACACCTGGGTCCTGGCGGCCCGGTCGTCCACAGTGGACAGAGAGCTGGCCGATCCGGAACTGGCCAAGATCTCCACGGTCGAGCAGCTGGACTCCGAGCAGGGTCCGGAGCTGACGACTTCCCAGCAACAGCAACAACAGCAGTAGGGAGAGCGCGATGCTGGCACGCAACGCCGAGTCGCTCTACTGGATCGGCCGATACGTCGAACGCGCCGACGACACCGCGCGCATCCTCGACGTGTCGGTCCACCAGCTGCTGGAGGACGCGACCGTCGACCCCGACCAGATCAGCCGCCGGCTGCTCAACGTACTCGGCATCGTCGCGCCGCTGGAGGCCACCTTCGACGTGTGGTCGCTGACCGAGCTGGTCGCGTACTCCAAGGACCAGGCCGGTTCGATCGTCTCGTCGATCACCAGCGCGCGAGAGAACACCCGCGGCGCGCGAGAGGTGGTGTCGGCGCAGATGTGGGAATGCCTGAACGCGATGTGGAACGCGGTCCCCGACCGGCAGCGATACGCGCGGCGAGTCGGTCCGCACGCGTTTTTCTCTTTCGTGGAGGAAAGAGCGGCCATGTTCGCCGGTCTCGCCGACTCCACCATGAGCCGCGACGACGGCTGGCGGTTTCTGGTGCTCGGCCGGTCGGTCGAGCGCGTCGACATGATCGTCCGGCTGCTGATGTCACGCGTCGCCGACCGCGCGTCCTCACCTGGCTGGGTCACCGTGCTGCGGTCGGCCGGCGCTCAGGACACCTTCCTGCGTACGTATCGCGGCGCGCTCGACGCCACCCGGGTCGTACAGTTTCTGTTGCTGGACAGGCTTTTCCCGCGGTCGGTGTTCCACGCGTTACGGCAGGCGG
The DNA here is from genome assembly GCF_010993745.1 of Fodinicola acaciae. NCBI lineage: Bacteria > Bacillati > Actinomycetota > Actinomycetes > Mycobacteriales > Fodinicola > Fodinicola acaciae. Next base: position 2,259,930 of record NZ_WOTN01000002.1, on the reverse strand, counting down.
AGGCGTGCCTGGAGCAGCTGGACAACCAGCCGAGCGTACGCGTCGGCGCACGCGCGGAAGCGTTGCGGTTGCTTGGAAAGTCGCGCAGCGACCTGGAGTTTCTGCGTCCTGACGAGCTTTTCGACGACCTCCCCCGGCGGCTGCGGGGCCTGCAGGAGTGCGTACGCGACGTTGGCGAAGCGGTTTCCCTGCAGTATTTCCACTCGGCACCGTGGGTCGCCTGGACAAACGCGGAGGTGCGGGGATGAGCTGGCGGATCCGGGTCGTCCATTCCACCGGCTACCGTTACGAGGCGCCGGTGACCCAGTCGTACAACGAGGCACGGTTGACGCCGCGCAGCGACCGCCGGCAGAACGTGGTGGTCGCGCGCGTGGAGACCGCGCCGGCGACGCGGTCGTACCGCTACACCGACTACTGGGGGACGGTCGTCACCGCCTTCGACCTGCACGCGCCGCACAAGGAGCTGAAGGTCGTGTCGTCCTCGGTCGTGGAGACCGGCGACGACTCCGAGCCGATCGACAAGGCCGCGTGGTCGGAGCTGCGCGAGCCCGCGGTGCTGGACCGCTACACCGAGGTGCTGGAGCCGACCGCGTACACGCCACGTGACCGCGAGCTGGCCGCCGTCGCACGCGACCTGCGCCGCGGCGTACGGCCGGCGGAGGCGGTGCTGGCGGCGTCGAAATGGGTCCACGAGCAGCTCGCCTATCACCGCGGCGCGACCGGCGTACACAGCACCGCGACCGACGCGTGGCGAGCGCGCGAAGGCGTCTGCCAGGACTTCGCGCACCTGACGCTGGTGTTGCTGCGGCTGATGGGGATCCCGTCGCGCTATGTGTCCGGCTATCTGCACACCAAGCGCGACGCGGCGCTGCGTGAGGTCGTACGCGGCGAGAGCCACGCGTGGATCGAGGCGTGGACCGGCGACTGGTGGGGCTATGACCCGACCAACGACATCCCGGTGGGGCCGCGGCACATCTGGGTGGCGCTCGGCCGCGACTACGCCGACGTGGCGCCGCTGAAAGGCATCTACTCCGGCGGCGCCGCGTCGGCCCTGGACGTCTCCGTCGAGGTCACCCGCCTCGCGTGAGGCCTGTCCCAGCCGTCGCCGAACGCCGCGATTTCCGCGGCACTCACCGAACGCCGCCATCCCCGCGGCCCTCACCGAACGCCGCCATCCCCGCGGCAGCCGGCCAGAACCGACCTTCCCGCGCCGCTGAACGTCGAACGTCGCCCATTTGCCGACACCTACCCAGCGCCGCAATTTCGCCGGCGCTCACTGAGCGCCGCCTTTCGCGCGGCACTCGCCCAACGACGCCATTTCTGCGGCAGCCGACCAGAGCCGGCATATTGGCAGCACTGAGCGTCGAACGGCGTACATTTGGCGGCACTCACTGAGCGCCGCAATTTCGCCGGCACTCACTGAGCGCCGCCTTTCGCGCGGCACTCGCCGAACGACGCCCTTTCCACGACATTGAACGATCAATGCCGGACAATTCACGGCACTCGCCGAGCGACGCCTTTTCCACGACATTGAGCGGTCAACGCCACACAATTCCCGGCGCTCGCCGAGCGACGCAGCTTTCCCGGCACTCGCCGAGCGACGCCATCCGGCCAGCGGTCGCCGAGCGACGCAACTTTCCCGGCACTCGCCGAGCGACGCAGCTTTCCCGGCACTCGCCGAGCGACGCCATCCGGCCAGCGGTCGCCGAGCGACGCAACTTTCCCGGCGCTCGCCGAGTGCCGCCATGCGCTCGGTGCTCGCCGAGTGCCGCCATGTGCTCGGCGCTCGCCGGGCGACGAGCCGGGCGCGAGCACGCGGATTTCTAGACGTCGTGGAGGCCGTAGCTGCCGGTGGCGCTGCTGCCGGCTCCGGACCCACTGCCTGAGCCGCCGTCGGCCGGCGCGAAGGAACCGGTGTCGCCGCCAGAGGCCTGGCCGCCGCTGCTACCAGAACCCTGGCTCGATCCGCTGCCGCCGCCGGCCGAGGAGCCCGAACCCTGGCCGGAGTCGTGGCCGTCCGCCTGACCGCCGGAGTCGTGACCAGCACCCTGGCCACCAGCGTCGTGACCTGCGCCTTGGCCGCCGGAGTGACCGGAGTCCTGGCCACCCGAGGCCTGACCACCAGCGCCCTGGCCGGCACCTTGGCCGGTGTGCGGCTCGGAGCCGGTGGCGGACGGCTGGCCGCCGGTCGTACCGCCGGACTGGTGGTCGGCACCACCGGTCGGCGCGCTGCCGCCGTGTTCGCCGCCGCCACCACCACCACCACCATGCTCGCCACCGCTGCCGGTGGTCGGCTGCGTCTCGCCGCTGGCCGGCGCCGAGCTGCTGTGGCCACTCCCGCCGTCGCTGCCGGGGTGAGTGCCAAAGTTGCCGTCCTGCTTGACGTCCAGATAGCCGTCGCCGTTGGTGTCGGTCCAGTGCTCGTCGTATGTGCCGTCGTGGTTGACGTCGTAATACGCCTGGTCGACGGTGCCGTCGTGGTCGTAGTCGTACGCGATGAAGTCGGTCTTGCCGTCGCCGTTCTCGTCGGCGGTGATCGTCACGCTGCCGTCGGAGTTCTCGTGGTAGTCGACATGGTCCCAGTCGCCGTCGCCGTCGACGTCGACATTGGTCGAGTAATCGTCACTCATTGATCGAAAAGCCTCTCGGTTTCGGACGTGTTCTCATTGCCGGCATACGCGACGGCCCGGCCAGATGACCGGCCGGGCCGTTGCGTGCACTGCTCTACCGGATCAGACGTTGTGCAGCGGAACGTCGCCTTCCGGCGTGTACTTCGTGTCGAAGTGGCCGTTGTGGTTGCTGTCGTAGTCGACGGTGTCGACCTTGCCGTCCTCGTTGGTGTCGTGCTGCGCGTAGTCGAACCGGCCGTCGTAGTTGGTGTCCTGCTGGTACGTGTCGTATTTGCCGTCGTAGTTCGTGTCGCTGGTGACGTGGTCGATGCGGCCGTCCTCGTTGGAGTCGGTCCCCTTGTAGTCGGTGTGACCGTCCTGGTTGCCGTCGCCGTTCACCCGGTCGAGGTAACCGTCACCGTTGGTGTCTTTCCAGTACTGGTCGTACGTGCCGTCATAGTTCGTGTCGTACTTGGCGTCGTCCACGATGCCGTCGTGGTTGTAGTCATGCGCGACGAAGTCGACCTTGCCGTCGTGGTTGAAGTCGTCGGTGATGGTGACACTGCCGTCGGAGTTCGTCGTGTAGTCGACGTCGTCGTAGTGTCCGTCGCCGTCGACGTCAACGTTGGCGTGGTAGTCGTCGCTCATGTCGAGGTCCTCTCCTGCAGCGACAGTCAGTGTCGCTGAGCTGCTGCCTTCACTGGAATGAACGGTACGTGCGGTGCGCCACCCTGGATATCCCCAAAATGCGCCATCACCGTTACGTCAGGCCAGCTCGGGGAAGAAGAGCTTGAGCTCACGGGACGCCGACTCCGGCGAATCGGACGCGTGCACCAGGTTTTCCCGGTTGGACAGCGACAGGTCGCCGCGGATCGTGCCGGCGGCGGCCTTGCGGCCGTCGGTGCTGCCGATCAGGCCACGTACGACCTCGATCGCCGTGTCGCCGGACAGCACCAGCGCCACCAGCGGACCCGAGGTGATGAACTCGCGCAGCGGCGGATAGAAGGCCTTCTCGACGTGTTCGGCGTAGTGCTGGTCGGCGGTCTCGCCGTCCAGATTGCGCAGCTCCAGCGCCTCGATGGTCAGGCCCTTGCGCTCGAACCGGCCGAGGATCTCGCCGACCAGGCCGCGGCGCACCGCGTCCGGCTTGAGCAGCACGAGCGTACGCTCCGACACCTGCTTGTCTCCTGTCTGCCAACGTTGACCTGCACGAACTTTAGCGGCCGGCGACACGCGGAGAGTACGCGCATGCATTTGCCCTGGTTTGCGAACTGCGTACGCTGTGCGGCATGAAGAGGAGAACGGTGAAACTGCCGGACGACCTCGACGCCAGGGCTCGCGAGGAGGCCGTCCGGCGCGGCATGAGCCTGTCCCGCTGGCTCCGCGAGGCGGTCGCCAGCCAGGTCCGCACGCTCGACCTGCGGACACACCAGACAGACAGCGGGAGTCCTAGCGTGGACGCCGGCCGACCACGGTGAAGCACACGACACCCGAGCAGAGCCAGCCGTCCCGCTCACCCTGTGCCAGCTCGGCCCAGAAGTCGTCCACCTCGCCGGCGGTCGCGACGCCGTCCGCGACCATGGCACGCAGCGGACCGGCGAACACGATCCGCATGAAGCTGACGCTGTTCTGGATCACCTGAGCGACGCAGCGTACGTCCTCCAGACCCGCCTCGACCAGATAGCGCTGCTGCCGACGACCCAGCCAGCCGTGCGCCAACGCGTCCGAGGTCCGCTGCGCGAGCGCGGTCGCGAGCTTGACGTTCGTGCTGTTGAGAAACATCGTGCCGGCGTCGATGTCGGACAGCACGACGAGCCCGCCAGGTCGGGTGACCCGCACCATCTCGCCTACGGCCGTGACCGGGTCGGCGACGTGGATGAGCATTCGTTCGCTGCGGCAGCGGTCGAAGGTCGCGTCGTCGAACTCCAGACGGTGAGCGTCGCCCTCGACGAACTCGACCGGCCGGTCGGCCCGGCCGCGGGCCTCCGCGACCATCTCGGCGCTCCGGTCGAGACCGACGACCCGTCCGGCCGGGCCAACCCGCTTCGCGACTTCGATCGTGTCCGCGCCGATCCCCGAGCCGACGTCCAGCACCGCGAGGCCGTCACGCAGATCGAGCAGGCGGAGAATGGTTTCCTTGACCACGCTCTCGTCCGGGATCTCCGTACGCGCATCGAGGAAGTCGATGTAGTACTGCGGCCGGCCCACGATCGTGCTGAAGCCACCCGGATCTTCGGCGTTCATGGCCGCAGCCTATTTCCGGTTCTCCTGCCGCGAGTGCCGTATTTCCCGTTATCTCGGCGTTTCTGCCCGTACAGGCAGGTCAGTGCGTGAAACGGGCCGGCCGGGTGAGCGTGCGACGCACGTGGAGGACGTAAAGCCAGATCGCCAGGAACACCACGCCGAGCACCAACAGCGCCCAGTTGAAGAAGCCGGTCGCCATCACCGCGACCTGGATGACCGTGCCGACATGCCAGCCCCACGCGCGCTTGAGCACCGCGCAGGTCAGCACGCACAGCGCGACCAGGCCGAGCAGGATGCCGATCTGCGCGCCGGAGACGCGGCCGGAGAGCTTCACCAGCGGTACGAGCGCGAGCAGCAGCACCAGCGCTTCCAGCAGCAGCGTCGCCGCACCCACACCGCGCGCGGCGGCCGCCGGGTTGCGCAGGCCGGAGGTCGGCGGTGGATTGTCTACAGTAGACGAGTCTTTACAATCGGAATCCGATTGCGTCGGCGGCTGGTCCGGGTCGGTCATCGGGCCAGCAGCCTCCGCGCGTCGGCGACCGTCACGACGGAGCCGGTGATGATGACCCCCTGACCGCCCAGCGGCGCGTCCGGGTCCTCCTCGACGCGGCGTACGGCCGCCTCGATCGCGTCGTCGAGCCGCAGCTCCACGTCGACCCGGTCGGCGCCGAAGATCTCGACGGCGACCGCGGCCAGGTCGTCGGCCGGCAGCGCCCGCGGCGAGCTGTTCTGCGTGACGACCACGGCGTCGACGTACGGCTCGAGCAGCTCGAGCATGCCGTTGGTGTCCTTGTCGGCCAGCACGCCGAGCACCGCGACCAGCCGGCTGAAGGCGAACTCCTCGCGAAGCGCGTCGACCAGCGCCTGCATGCCAGCCGTGTTGTGCGCCGCGTCCAGCAGCACGGTCGGACTGGTCCGTACGCGCTCCAGCCGACCGGGCGAGCTGACCTCGGCGAAGCCCTCGCGTACGCCGTCGGCGTCCAGCGACCGCTCGCGGCCGGCGCCGAGGAACGCCTCGACGGCGGCCAGCGCGAGCGCCGCGTTCTGCGCCTGGTGAGCGCCCTGCAGCGGCAGGAAAATCTCCTCGTATCGCGCCGACAGGCCCTGCAGCCACAGCATCTGGCCGCCGACCGCGATCTGCCGCTCGACGACGCCGAACTCCTGGCCCTCGCGCGCGACGGTCGCGCCGACGTCGACCGCGCGGCGCAGCAGTGGCTCGGCGGCCTCGGCCGGCTGTACGGCGGTCACGACGGTCGCGCCTTCGTGGATGATGCCGGCCTTCTCCTTGGCGATGTCGGCGATCGTCGGACCGAGCAGCTCCACGTGGTCGAGGCCGATCGGCGTGACGACCGCGACGCCGGCGTCGATGACGTTGGTGGCGTCCCAGGTGCCGCCGAGCCCCACCTCGACGACGGCCACGTCGACCGGCGCGTCGGCGAAGGCGGCGAAGGCCATCGCGGTCATCAGCTCGAAGTAGGTGACCGGGTCGGCGTTGCGCTCGTCCATCAGCTGCACGTACGGCGCGACGTCGCGATAGGCGGCGACGAACCGCTCCGGGTCGATCGGCTCGCCGTCCAGGCTGATCCGTTCGGCCGGGCTGTCCAGGTGCGGGCTGGTGTAGCGGCCGACCCGCAGGCCCTGCGCGCGCAACAGCGAGTCGATGATCCGCGCCGTCGAGGTCTTGCCGTTCGTGCCGGTCAGGTGGATCGCCGGATACGCCTTCTGCGGGTTGCCGAGCAGGTCGAGCAGCTCGACGATCCGCGTCCGGTCCGGCAGCATCCGGCCCTGGCCGCGTGCCTGCAGCGCGGCCAGCACCTCTTCCAGCTGCTCGGAGGCCTTCCGGGCGTCGTCCTTGCGTTTTGCCATCACGCTGACGGCAACCCCTCCAGCTGCGCGGTGATCCGCGCGATGTCGGCCTCCGCGGTGGCCAGCCGGTCCTTCACCTTGGCCACCACCGCGTCCGGCGCCTTCTCGATGAACGACGCGTTGGCCAGCTTGGCCGAGTTTTGCTTCTGCTCCTTCTCCGCCGCCGCCAGGTCCTTGCCGAGGCGGGCACGCTCGGCCGCGACGTCGATGGCGCCGGACAGGTCGAGCTCGACCTTCAGCCCGCGTACGGGCAGCGCGGCCGTCGCGTGGAAGCCGTCCTCCGGCTCGGTCAGCCGCAGCAACGCGCGCAGCGCGCCGACCTGGTCGGCCAGGTCGCTGTCCTCGATGCCGACCAGCCGGGCGGCGACCCGCTGACCGGGCTTGAGCCCCTGCTCCGCGCGGAAGCGGCGGACCTCGGTGACGATCTCCTGCAGCGCCGCCACTCTCGCCTCGGCGCCGGCATCGGCGTACGTCCCCGGGTCAGGCTGCGGCCACGCGGCGACCACCACGCTCTCGCCGCCGGTCAGCGCGCGCCACAGCTCCTCGGTGACGAACGGGATGACCGGATGCAGCACGCGCAGCAGCGTGTCCAGCACATTGCCGAGCACCGCGCGAGTCGCGTCGGCGGTCGGACCCTGCAAGGCCGGCTTGGCCAGCTCCAGATACCAGTCGCAGACCTCGTCCCAGGCGAAGTGATAGAGCGCCTCGGACGCCTTGGCGAACTGGAAGTCCTCCAGCATCGCGTCGACCTCGGCGATTGTCTTGTGCAGCCGGGAAAGGATCCAACGGTCCACTGTGGACAGCTCGGCCGGGATGTCGCCGACGGTGGCACCGTTGGCGATCGCGAACCGGGTCGCGTTCCAGATCTTGTTGCAGAAGTTTCTCGCACCACCGACCCAGTCGGCGCTGATCGCCTGGTCGGCGCCGGGATTCGCGCCGCGCGCCAACGAAAACCGCAGCGCGTCCGCGCCGTACTCCTCGATCCACTCCATCGGATCGACGACGTTTCCGCGCGACTTCGACATTTTCTTGCCGTACTGGTCGCGTACGAGCCCGTGCAGCGCGATGTGCCTGAAAGGCACGGCAGGGCTGCTCGTCTGGTCTTTCATCGCGTACAGGCCGAACATCATCATCCGGGCGACCCAGAAGAACAGGATGTCGTAGCCGGTGACCAGCACCGAGTTGGGATAGAACTTCTCCAGCGCGGCGGTCTCGTCCGGCCAGCCGAGCGTCGAGAACGGCCAGAGCGCCGAGGAGAACCAGGTGTCGAGTACGTCCGCGTCCTGCGTCCAGCCGTCGCCCGGCGGCTCCTCGTCGGGGCCGACGCAGCGCATCGTGCCGTCCGGTCCGTACCAGACCGGGATCCGGTGACCCCACCACAGCTGCCGCGAGATGCACCAGTCGTGCATGTTGTCGACCCAGTCGAAGTACCGCTTTTCCAGCGACTGTGGGTGGATCGTCACCCGGCCGTCGCGCACGGCGTCGCCGGCGGCTCGCGCCAGCGGCTCGGTTTTCACGAACCACTGCTTGGAAAGCCGCGGCTCGACGACCGTGCCGCAGCGCGAGCAGTGGCCGACGGCGTGCACGTATGGCCGCTTCTCGGCGACGATCCGGCCGTCCTCGCGCAGTGCGGCGACCACCGCCGGCCGCGCCTCGAACCGGTCCAGGCCCTCGAACGTCCCCTTGGCGGTGATGATGCCGCGCTCGTCCATGATCGCCAGCGCCGGCAGGTCGTGCCGCTGGCCGATCTCGAAGTCGTTGGGATCGTGCGCTGGCGTGACTTTCACCGCACCGGTGCCGAAACTCGGGTCGACGTGCGCGTCGGCGACGACCGGGATGCGGCGGCCGGTGAGCGGCAGCTCGACCTCGGTGCCGACCAGGTGCTGGTAACGCTCGTCGTCGGGGTGTACGGCGACGGCCGTGTCACCGAGCATCGTCTCGGCTCGGGTTGTGGCGACGACAATCGACGCGTCGCCGTCGCCGTACCGGATGGAGACCAGCTCGCCGTCGTCGTCGCTGTGCTCGACCTCGATGTCGCTCAGCGCCGTCATGCAGCGCGGGCACCAGTTGATGATGCGCTCGGCGCGATAGATCAGGCCGTCCTCGTACAGCCGCTTGAAGATCGTCAGCACGGCGCGGGACAGGCCCTCGTCCATGGTGAACCGCTCGCGTTCCCAGTCGACCGAGTCGCCGAGCCGGCGCATCTGGCCGAGGATCCGGCCGCCGTACTCCTGCTTCCACTCCCAGACGCGGCGTACGAACGCTTCGCGGCCGAGGTCGTGGCGGGACTTGCCCTCCTGGGCGAGCTGCTTCTCCACCACGTTCTGGGTGGCGATGCCGGCGTGGTCCATGCCGGGCTGCCAGAGCGCCTCGTAGCCCTGCATCCGCCGGCGGCGGATCAGCACGTCCTGCAGGGTGTGGTCGAGCGCGTGGCCGATGTGCAGGCTGCCGGTCACGTTCGGTGGCGGCAGGACGATGCAGTATGGCTCGCGGTCGGATTTCTCGTCGGCATGGAAGTAGCCGGCTGTTACCCAGCGCTCATAAGCAGGTCCTTCTACCGCCGTGGGAGAATACTGTGGCGGGAGGTCGGTGCGCGCGCTGGTGTCGGCCGTGGTTGTCACACCTTGAAGTCTACGGAGAACCGCGAGCAGACAATGCAGGGCATCTACCCCATGCAAAACGCAGCGATCGCCGTGCTGCTGGTCGCCGCGATCGGCGTGATGTCGTGGCGGCTGTTCCTTCGCGGACCGTCCCGGATGACCAGGACACTGTTCGTGCTGGCCGGCGGCATTCTCACCGTCACCCTGGTCGGGTTGCTGGTCAGCTGGCTGAGCGGCCCGGACCACAGCGCCGGCACGCACTCGACCGGCAGCGGAAAACCGGTGGCGGAGATCCTGCGGCGCTGACGATCCTTGACCGTATGCACTGCATCCGAGACGAGGACGTGACCGCACACGCCGACCTCGTGCTGGACTGGCTCGCCGCTGACCCCGTTCGCAACACCGTTGCGTACACGGTGATCTCCGCCGCCGCCACCGGCCTCATGCCGTGTCCTGACGACGCGTTGTGGCTGCGTGTGCTCGCTGACGACGGCTCGCTCGCCGGTGTCGCCTGGCGTACGCCGCCACACCGGCTTGGCCTGTCCTTCATGTCGCCCGCCGCGGCGGCCGCCGTCGCCGACTGGTGCGTACGCTCCGAGGTCGATCCGCCGGCTCTCACCGGCTCGGTGCTGTCCGGGTCCGCGTTCATCGAGGCCTGGACCGCCGCCGGCCGCCGGTCGTCGCAGACGCGCGAGCTGAGGCTTTACCAGCTGGACGCGGTCACCGCGCCGGTCGGCGTACCAGGTCACGCGCGGCTGGCCGGCGCGGACGACCTCGAGCTGGTCGTCGACTGGCAGGCCGCCTTTGCCACCGAGCTCGACGCGGAGGGCCAGCCGGCCGAAAGCCTGCGGCGGCGAATCGAGGCCGGTGGCCTGATCTGGCTGTGGCAGGACGACGGCGAACCGGTGGCGAGCGCCAGCCGTACTCCGTTGGCCGCCGGCGTGTCCCGCATCGGCTTCGTCTACACGCCGCCGTCGCGGCGGCGGCGCGGCTATGCCGGTGCGCTGGTGGCCGCGGTGTCGGCCGACACCCTGGCCGGTGGCGCGAAGGCGTGCTGCCTGTTCACCGACCTGGCCAACCCGACGTCGAACAAGATCTATCAGGAGGTCGGCTACCACCCGGTCATGGACGCCGGCGAATGGTCGTTGCGGTAGCCGCTCGTTGAGGTCGTTTAGTTGGCCCGCCGAGACGCGGCAAATCGGACATTTGGCGGGCCTACTAGCGGACGTCAATGGACGACGCGCCTCGGCTGACGAGCGTGCGCCGTACCAGCGCGAGAAAGCGCTGACTTCCGCCGGCGAGATCGGCCCGGCTGGCGCGCAGGACCAACCAGCCCTCTGCGGGGAGCCGCGTGTAGCGCCCCACGTCGTAGCCGAACTGCCCGTCCTCCGCGTGCTGGCGACCTTCGTATTCGACCGCGACCCGCCACTGCGGCCAGCCGAGATCGACATGGGCCAGCAGCTGTCCCGACCCGGTGTAGACCGGACACTGCGCTTGCGGCGCAGGCAGACCAGCCATCACGATGCGAAACCGCAAAACGCTTCCGGCGGCGACTGACCACCCCTGTCCAACAACGGCACGGTTGTTCTGGCAAGCCAGGCACCACGCCGCCGATACGCCGCTTGGACGGCCGTGGCCAGATCCTCAACCGTTGTCAAGCCGGCGCTGAGAAGGGCGTCGCCGACGACGACAAGCGATTCCGGCTGTACGTGCCGCGCGACGTCGAGGAATGTGCGCGCCGGGCCGGTGATCGGAATGCCGCGAACGACGCAGCGGTCGCATGGCTCGATGCGCTGCCAATGCGCGGTCACACTGGACACCTTCGGATAGCTGACACCAGGCGGGACCGCGACATGCAATGTCTTGTCGTTGTCCAGCTCCCATGGCAGCAAACACCCCAGGAGGCGCAACGCCGATCCATGGCTGACCGTCGTGTCCGCCGGCCGTGTGGCCAGCAGCGCGCGTATCGCGCTCAACTGATCCGTGACATCGTCGCGCAGCGCGTATTTTCCGTACGCCAGCCTGGTGAACTGCGGGAAAACGACGAAATCCGCGGGGGTGTGATAAGTGCGGGTTCACCTGCCGAGGTCGCCGCGCATGGCGTCGCGGACCGTCGCACGAGCGGCGTCGAGGTCCGTGGATGCCTCCTCTACGGCGCGGCTCGACGAGTCGTCGACGGCCAGGAGGTGGTTGAGGCGCTGCGCCTTGCCGATGGTCGCGCGTACGGCGTCGATCACCGGCGCGGGCGCGAGCAGCTCGACGTCCGCGGCGGCGCGGTTGAGCGCGTCGAGGTCGCGCGGATCGCCCAGCGCGGCGAGAAAGCGTACGTATGCCTCGCGTGCGGTGTGGTTGCGGCGCTCGGCGCGAGCGTCCTCCTCCCGACGCTGCGCGCCGCGGTCGGTGACCAACGCGCCGATGAGCGTGGCGACCACACCGACGAATGCGGCGAGCAGCGCTGTCGCGCCGGTGATCACGGCGACCCAGATCTCCATAGGCCGCACCGTACCGGCAGCGCCGACGGTCAGGCGCCGCCGCTGGCCAGCTGCCGGTCGGTCGGCACCTGGTCGGGAGCCGCGGCGCCGTCCGCCGCCGCGCCGGTCTGCGCGCCGTTGATCTGGCTGTTCGCCGAGCTCAGCTCCGCGTCGCTGACACTGCCGTTGCGCACCTTGCCGGCCAGGCCGGACAGGTACGCGCCGGCGTTGTCCAGCGGCGCGACGAGCTTGCACAACGTCGGACTGGACTCGGCGTCGGCCTTGGCGACCTTCAGCTCGTGGATGGTGAACGCGGTCGCCAGCGCGGCCTTGACCAGCGCGGTGATCCGGCCCTTCTGGCCTTTCTGGAACGCGTGGTTCTTGAACGGCTTCCAGACCCAGTGATGAAAGGCGCCGAAGGCCAGACCGGCGTGCAGCACGAACTTGGTCTTGTCGAACTTGATCGTGCCGACGCTCCGGCAGCCCGCACCAGCCGCGGTCGAGGCCACGCTGGGTGTCACGGTCGTCCCGGATGCCGTCGTCTTGCTTGGTCCACAGCCACTGACCAGCATCGTCATCGCCGCCAGCGCGGCCACCGCGCTCAGCGCGAGGCGATTCCTCATGTGTTCCCCCCAAATCGTCCGGTTGCCTCACCGTACCCTCGCCGCGCCCGGCCACTGCGAGGCTAGGGTGGAGGCAACCTCCGACCAGCAGAAAGGCACCGCCGTGGACACCTGGACCAAGGTGCCGGTGGGCCTGCAGGCGGCGCGCTGGCGGACGATCCAGCCGAAACGCACCGTGCTGGTCGTCGTCCACACGGTGACCACGGCGACCAGGCTTCTGGACGTGCTGCCGATCTTCGAGTCGGACCTGCGCGTCCAGGTGGTCTTCACGACACCGGGCCACTCGGCGGTCAGCGCCGGAGTCGACACCGTGCTCGCCGATCTCGGCGCCGCGGTCATTCCTTGGACGCAGGCATTGCATTCCGAATTCGACCTGGCGATCGCGGCCGCACACAGCGGAAATCTGCACGAGATCAACGCGCCAGTTGTCCTGTTATCGCACGGAATAGGATATACTAAGAATTCTCCCGGCAACCGGCAACCGGCAACCGGCAACCGGCAACCGGCAACCGGCAACCGCGCGACCTATGGCCTTTCTCCGCAGTGGCTGCTGCACGACGGCCAGCCGTACGCGGCGGCCATCGCACTTCCGCATTCCGCTGACCTGGCCCGACTCGCCGAGGCGGTGCCGCAGGCCGTCGACTCGGCGGTCGTCGTCGGCGATCCGTGCCATGACCGCATCATCGCCAGCGCCGGACACCGCGACCGGTTTCGCCGCGCGTTTGGCGTGACCAGGGGACAACGCCTGATCGTCGTCTCCTCGACGTGGTGGGAACGCTCACTTTTCGGTACGTGGCCGGAGTTTTTCCGCCAGCTGCTGGCCGAGCTCGACCTCGACCGCGATCGAGTGGCCGCGGTGATGCATCCACATGTCTGGTACGCGCACGGCCATGTCCAGTTACGCAGCTGGCTGGCCGACTGCCAGCGCGCCGGCCTGATTTTGGTGCCACCGCTGGAAGGTTGGCGGGCCGCGCTGATCGCCGCCGACTGTGTCGTCGGTGACCACGGAGCGGTCACGACGTACGCGACGGCCCTCGACAAACCACTGGCACTGGCCGCCTTTCCGGCCGAGGACGTCGCCGCTGGCACACCAGTCGAATTGCTGGGACGCAACGCACCACGCCTGCACGCCGGCCACTCGCTGGCTGATCAGATCGAGCGTACGATCGCCGACTTTCGACCTGGACAATGGAAAGATCTCGCCGAGATGATCACCTCGGCGCCGGGTGCGGCCCTGCGCCGGCTCCGGGCGACGGCATATCGACTGATGGAGCTGGACGAGCCGGCCGCCGATCCGCCACTGCACCTGCTGCCAGTGCCGAGCACCTCGGATCGTCCTGGCGTCACCGCGACGTACGTCACCGGCACCATGACCGGCAATCGCATCCAGCTGGTCCGTCGTCCGGCCGATGTCTACAGTGGACTGCCATTGGCAGCGCAACCGCCGCAGGCCGCTCACCTCGTGTGCCACGCCGACCATCCGGTACGCGCACTGGTCGACAACGCCGACATTGTCTTCTGTCACGCCGAAGATCTCACCGGCTCCGTCGAGGATGCTCTCGATCGCCTGCGCGCGGCACATCCTGGCAGCTTCGCCACAGCCGTTGTCGGCGGCGGCCGATGTTTTGTGCGTACGCGTGAAAAGACGGTCGCGATCGATGTGCCGGCACCGTTTCCGGCCGAGGCGGCCGTTTCGGCACTGTGGTTCGACACGGCGCGAGACGGCGTGACGGTCTCGGCCGGCGATCTCAGCTGCCAGCTGATCCTTCGAGATCTCTGAGCTGGCGCCGATATTCCACTTCGGCCTGGTGATCGCCAAGCGCGGCGGCCAGCCGGATCAGCAAGCTCAGCGTCCGTTTCACCAGGTCGACAGCCTTCTGCTCGACAAAAATCGACAGCGCTTCCTGAGCCGCCTGGTACGCCTCGAATTCCCGGCCGGTCTCGGCGTGGGACTCCGCCACCTCCAACCGGATGTTGGCGTGGTTGTCGCGGTCCGTGCTGTTGCTGAAGAAGCCGTCCGCGGCGGCGAACTCGGCCAGCGCCTCGACCGCATGGCCGGGCCAGGCCTTGTACAGCCGGCCGAGGTGGAAATGCACCATCGCGACAGCTCGCGCCCGTGCGGCAGGGTCGGTGATGTGCTGCTCGGTGAACGCCAGGCAGTCACGGTAAAGCCGCGCGGCATCGGCGAAATCGCCGCGCTCGCGCTGCAGGCGTGCGCGCCATTCCAGGCAGCTCTGCGCGCAGAATACGTGACCGGTCTGGCGAGTGATGCGCTCCGCTCGCTCGAGGCTGCGCTCCGCGCGGTCAAGCTCGTGCGATCGTACGAAAAGTGCGACAAGCTGAAGATGCAGATGTGCGGCCAGGGCCGTCTCTCCGACAGCCGACAGCGCCATTTCGTGTGTGGCCAACCAGTCGTCGGTGTGGTTACGCAGGCTCAGCAGGCTCCACATGGCCTCGCACAGAGCCGCCGCCAACTCCGGCCAGTCGTGCTCGACTGCCTTTCGTACCAACAAAGACAACGCCGGCCGGCTCTCCTCCAGCCGGTCCATCGCTTCCTGCCGGGTGACCGCCGCCGCCTGGATCGCGGCGAAAATCGCTGCCACTCGCCAGCGCGCGGAAAGCACCAGCTCGTACGACGCGGTGGTCCGCAGATACCACTCGATCATCCGACGGACGACCGGTGCTTCGTCGTCCTCGGCCTTCCGCCGCGCGTCGGCGTCCTGCCAGGCACTGCTGAGAAAGAGCCAATCGTTGCCGGATCGGGTCAGCAGGCTCTTGTCCTCGAGCCGCCTGAGCAGGCCAAAGCTGGTGGCCAGGTCGCGGTCGAACAACACCGCCGCCGCCTCGGTCGGCATCAGCCGGACGGGATGCACCGACAACAGCCGATAGGCTCGCTGCTCCTCGGCGGCCAGCCGGTCGTACGCATCACCGTAGATTTTCTCGAAACTGGCTCGCACGGCCCCCTCGAACACCGTGTCGAAAAGCCGCTCGGCGTCCCGGTTTCCCATGCTGGCAAGCGTTTCGGCGCCGATGCCGACCAGCAGCGGAAAACCGGCGGCGCGCGAGAGCAGCGCGGTGCGTACGCCGTCGGGGCAGCTGCGGCCATGCCACGCCAGCCGCCGGGTCAACAACTCGGCCGAGTCGACCGGTTTCAGCTCCGGCACAGCGATCTGGTGGAACCAGGCCGGCGGATGTTCCCACCTCTCCTGACTGACCAGCACAATGAGGCTGCCTGGCGCGTCGAATCGCAACATCTCGGCGATTGCCGCACCGGCCACGCCGTCGAGCACCAGCAGCCGGCGACTGCCGTGCATGGCCGTGTGCAGCCGGCTGACCAGGATGGGGACGTTGTCGGTCAGGTCCGCGGGATCGGCGCCGAGGCAGAGCAGCGCGGCGCGCAGATATTCGGCGTGCCGGTCCGGTCCGGTGACCGTGGCGAGCTCAACCCGGACGGCAGGGCCGGCGAAACGAGGGCGCAGCCGCTTCTCCAGCTCACGAGTGAACTCGGTCTTGCCGATGCCGCTCGGACCGTACAAATGCACGTACGCACATTCGCCAGCCGCCACCGCGTCGTCCATGATGCGCTCGACCTGGTCCAGCAACTCCTGCCGGTCGACGAAGTACGACACCGGCGATCCCATGCCGACACCTCCCCGCACCAGTGGCCACCGCGTCGACACCGACCGTAGCGCACTCGTGCGGCGAAGGTGTCAGATCTCCATCCGCAGCACCGAAGGCACCACGTCAGGTGCGGCGATCCGGAGCAATCCATAGCCGATCCCGGCGAGGCCGGTCATCAGCGACGGGGTCGCCACGCCGCGCGGCATGCCGGTCAGGAAGCCCTCGCGGTCCAGTCCGTCGAGTACGCCGGCGGCCGCTGGCCGCCAGTCCGCGCCGGGCATCGACAACAGCAGGTCGAGGTTGCCGAGATCGCCGTGGCACAGGGAAAAGTTGCGCCCGAACGAGCCGCGTACGGACGCCGCCGCGGCCTCGAGCTCCGGGCCGTCCATCGCCATGTCCACTTTGGACAGTCCGATGCCGGCGGCACCGTGGCACCAGGCGACCAGCGGCCGCCGGTCGCCCTCATCCCGTACGTCCAGCCAGTTTCCCGACTCCGGCAGGAAAAGCGTCCGCTCGTACGCCAGCGCGTCGGCCGCGAGCTCTCGACAGCGCGGGTCGCCGAGGAGGCCGGCCGCCTTGTCCAGCGACCAGGCGATGCCGGCGGCGCCGTGCCCGAATCCCGCCAACGGCCGCGAAACGCGCTCACGCAGCGGTGCCGGGATCCAACCGACTCCGGTCTGTTGCGCAACCGCTGTCGCGGCGAGGTGGTCGGCACACGCGCGTACGAGCGCGACCACCCGGTCATCCGGACGCACCGCGTGCCAGGCGGCCAGACCGCCGATGTTTCCCGCGCAGCCGCCCATGAGGTCGTAGGTCTCGTCGTCGTCGATCAGCTCGGCGATCCGCTCCAACACCAGGCCGGCCAACTCGTCCGCGACCGGCCACCGGCCGGCCAACCGGGCGAGGGCGTAGAGAACCCCGCCGGCCGAGGAAAATCCGGAGATCATCCGGTCAAGCCGCCGGCGGATCTGCAGGTCGAGGGTGACCAGCGCGGCCGAAGCCGCGTCCGCGCCATCACCTGTGACGCGCGCGAAACTGTCGAGGAACAGCGCGATTCCGCTGGTGCCACTGTAGAAATCCGGGCCGAGTGGCGCGACCACCCAGCCACCGGACGGTGTCAGGTTGGGACCGGTCCACGCCAGGTCGGCCGCGCCGCGATAGGCCCAGTGCATCAGTTCGTCGGCCGCGCCGCGTGCGTGCTCGAGAGCGCGTTCGACCAGTTTCGCCGGATCTCCAGGCTGGTACAAGTAATGCGGCGAGTTCGCCTCCTCCGCGCCGCCAGGCCGACCAGCGGCGACCGCCGACCGCAGATAGCGGCGCTGCCGGTCCAGGTCGGCGTCACCGAGCCGGTCGAGTTTTCCCAGCACCGCCGTCATCGGCGGCCCTTCACAGACCATGTCGAAGGCATCACCACCGGATGCGCGTACGTGGACGCCATCCGGCCGCATCGTGAACACCGGAATGTCGTTGTCCCACAAGTCCTGTCGTTCGTACGGCACGAACGGCAGCATCGCAGTGTCGGCGGCGGCCGCCGACCACAGCCGGTCGAAATGCCGGTCGCGGTCCAACGCGTCGCGCAGCAGATCCGGATGGAAGCCGGTGCGCAGCAGGCTCGCGTATTCCAGCGTGTCGCGCCGCAAAACCCGCACCTCGTCATCGGCGAAAACCCGCAGCAACGCGCGGACTTCCTCGCGGTGAGCCGCAAACACGCCGTACGTTGTGGTGAAGCCGTTGTCCAGAGCGGAAATCTGGTCAAGCAGATCGATCGGCTCGCCATCGGCGACCGGTCGCGCAAGCGTGTCCTCCAGCTTGGTCGCCAGATAGTCGATCCGCATCCGGTCGGTCTGTGCGTCCACCAGCTCGGCGGAGTCGCGCGGCGCGCGGACACCTGGCGTCCATCCCAGCGCCGACAGGTCAGCGCCGTCGTGTCCCTCCTCCACCCACACTCGATACGGCAGGATTCCGATCCGCAGCACCGAATGCGCGTTGTCGGCGTACGCGAGCCGCTCGGCCTCCGACAGCCGCTTCGGCGGGTCCAGAAACTCCGGCTGCAGCAACGTCTCCAGGTCCACGATCACCGGCTGGTCGCCAGCCGCGATCATGTTCTGTCCGTGCATGTCGGTCGCCTCCAGCAGATGCAGTGCGGCCAGCAAGGCACCACTGCGCCAGTAGAAGCGGTGAATCTCGGCGTCGTCCGTGCACGGATACGCGGTCACGTGCTCGACCCAGCCGTAGCCGTCGCGCGGCACGACGGCGAGCGTACGAAGCCGGAGATCCAGGTGTCCGTTGAGCCATTCCAACAATCGCTGGAAATGTACGTCGACGTCGACCGGACGCGGCTTGTACATCAACCGCTTTCCGCTGTCGAAGCCAAGCCGCGCGACGGTCTGGCCACCGCGGTGCCGGTCGCCGAGCCCGATGTCCACAGTGGACAGTTTGCCGAGGTCACCGAAGGCGGCACGCAGCCGCGGCAGATCGGCGGACAGCCGCTCCAGCAGCAGCCGGCTGTTGCGTATCCACGCATCGGTCGCGAGGGTCAGCTGCCGCGCCAGGACCGGATATTCGGTCAGCAGGCGTACGGCCACCGGCGGATCCGCGAGCGAGTCGACGAACTCGGCGAACCGGCCCTGCGATGTGTCCGCGGTCAGCTGTCCGGTCACCCTGGCGACGTTGAGCTCCAGCACCATCGTGCGGGCCGCCATTGCATGCAGCTCACCGGTCAACGCCGACACGAAGAGCTCGGCGCGCGGCACCTGTTCGCAGGCCATGGCCACCAGCCGCGCGACCGGTGTCGCAAACGCGTGCTCCGCCGGAATCGGCGCAGGTGAGTGACCGAACGAGCTGATCAGCCGGTCGATCCAGGCCTCGCCGGCAGCCGGTCGCGCACCGGCGAGTTGCGCTCGCAGCGCGGCCTGGTCGAGGTTGGCCTGCGCCAACCGGCGGTCGAACCAGTCGTCGCGCGCGAACGGCTCCTGGCCACGCCACCGCGCCAGCCGGCGGTCCGCGCGACTCCAGTCAGCCTCGGCCGGTGGCTCGACGGCCGTACGACCGTCCAACGGTACGGCCTGAGCGGCCGCCGACCGCAGCGACAGGAAATCCATCCTCCGCCTTTCGCGCTCATTCCAACCACCCGGCGCCGGGACGCGGCGCCGGGTGATCGGACACCGGACTCAGGCGCTGCAGATGCGGCCGCAGCTGGACCGATGTTCGCAGGTGTTCAGCGACTTGCCGGTGCTCGCGTAAAGCTCCGACTCGACGACCCCGGCGGGGTGCTCAGGCAGCGCATCAGCCGGCAGGCTCAGACGATAATCCTCGTCCTTCCACGCACGCACCATTTCCGCGACACTCATTTTTCGTTACCTCCGCATCATATGCCGACTGGACCAGCCGAAGATACGCGCGGCAGGCTGAATTTGGCCAATGCTATCTGGCGAAGAGCGTGAGCCGGCGGAAACTTCTCGAGCGTTGCCGCAGCTCAACATAGTTGAGCGCTAAAAAATATCGGTGCGTCAGGTGTTCGCCACGCGGCCACGTGCGGACGTGACGACGGCGATCAACACCGCCGACAGGCCGACAGATACCGCCATCGGCAAAGGTGCGGCCGCAGCACCGACCGCGGCGATCACCGTTCCGATCAGCGGCGGCAGGATGAGTCCACCGACGTTGGCGGCGGTGAGTACGACCGGCAGCGCGTTACGACCGAACGCCTGCTCGCTCACCCACGCCAGCACCGTCGGAAACACCGGCCCCATCGCGGCACCGACCAGCACGTACGTGAGGCCGCCGAGCGGCGCGACCCAGGCCAGCACCAGGCACCCCGACGCCAGCGCCGCGCAGATGAGCATGAGCCGGCCGGAGCCTATCCGGCTGGCGACCGGTGAGACCAGCAGCCGGCCGGCGGCCAGGCCGATGTAGAACATCGCGGTCGCGCGTACGGCCGCGTCGACGCTCACGCCGGTGGCCAGCACGTGCGTGGTGGCGAAGCTGCTCGCGGAGACCTCGGTGGCCGTGTACGCGCCGAGCATCGCGGCCGTGGCCGCGAGCCTCCCCCACGCCGGCCGCGGAGCCACCCTGCGCGCATCGGGCTCAGGCGAGGCGGCGGTCGCGTACGACGACGGCAGCCGCCACATCAGCACGGCGGCGAGCAGCGCCACCAGCACGTACGGGAGGTAGGCCAGCCGCGAGCCGCCGACCAGGCTGACGACGAACGGACCGACCACCGCGCCGACACCGAAGACGCCGTTCATCAGGTTGAGCACACCGGCGGCGCGCGAACCGTACGCGACGGCGACGACACCGTTGACCAGGTTGGTCCCCGCGCCGTAACCGATCCCCATCACCACGAACGCCGCGAACAGCAGCCACCAGGCCGGCGCGAGCGCCGCGCCGAGCAACCCCAGAGCGAGCGTCAGGCCGGTGCCGACGAGCAGCCAGCGCGCCGCGATCCGGTGGCTGAGCAGCATGCTGAGCAGAGTGCCGGCGATGCAGCCGAGAGGGTTGCCGGCGACCAGGAAGCCGGCCAGTTGCGGTCCGATCTGGAACTCGCCCCGGATCACCGGCAACAGCGGACCGAGCGCGGAGATCAGCAGCCCCATCGCCACCATCGTGGCGAAACAGCCGACCAGCGGCGCAGGAGGCATCACCCGCGTGCGCGCGGGCGCGAGATCGCAGGACACCTAGGGCCGGTCCGGTGGTCCCGCGTGGATGAGAGTCGAGATCCAAACGGTCTCTGCCGGTGCGGCGGACGCGGCCTCAGACTGCACGTCTTCGGTCGCGTTCGCCGTGCCGGCAGAGACCGTTTGGGCTCGGCTGTCGCCGCGTGGGGCCATCGGACCGGCCCT
The DNA here is from genome assembly GCF_010993745.1 of Fodinicola acaciae. Lineage (NCBI taxonomy): Bacteria > Bacillati > Actinomycetota > Actinomycetes > Mycobacteriales > Fodinicola > Fodinicola acaciae. The sequence continues at coordinate 2,239,055 of NZ_WOTN01000002.1, read as the reverse complement.
CCTCAGGCGGACTTGTCGCGACGCTCTCGTTTGCTGAGCTGATCACGCGGCACGATGGTCGGGTTCACGTGCGACAGCACCACGTCGCCGGTGATCACCACGCGCGCCACGTCCGACCGGGACGGGATCTCGTACATCACCGACTGCAGCACCTCTTCGAGGATGGCGCGCAGGCCACGCGCGCCGGTGCCGCGCAGGATCGCCTGGTCGGCGACCGACTCCAGCGCGTCGTCGCTGAACTCCAGCTCCACGCCGTCCAGCTCGAACAGCCGCGCGTACTGCTTGATCAGCGCGTTGCGCGGCTCGGTGAGGATCTTGACCAGCGAGTCGCGGTCGAGGTTGCGGACGCTGGTGATGACCGGCAGCCGGCCGATGAACTCCGGGATCATCCCGAACTTGAGCAGGTCCTCCGGCATGACCTCGGCGTACACGTCGTCCAGCTCGGTCTTGGAGCGGATCTCGGCGCCGAAGCCGATCCCCTTGCGGCCGACCCGCTGCTCGATGATCTTCTCCAGGCCGGCGAACGCACCACCGACGATGAACAGCACGTTGGTGGTGTCGATCTGGATGAACTCCTGGTGCGGATGCTTACGGCCACCCTGCGGCGGCACGCTCGCGGTGGTGCCCTCCAGGATCTTCAGCAGCGCCTGCTGGACGCCCTCGCCGGACACGTCACGAGTGATCGACGGGTTCTCCGACTTGCGGGCGATCTTGTCGACCTCGTCGATGTAGATGATGCCGGTCTCGGCGCGCTTCACGTCGTAGTCGGCCGCCTGGATCAGCTTGAGCAGGATGTTCTCGACATCCTCACCGACATAGCCGGCCTCGGTGAGCGCGGTCGCGTCGGCGATCGCGAACGGCACGTTGAGCATCTTGGCCAGCGTCTGCGCCAGGTGCGTCTTGCCGCAGCCGGTCGGGCCGATCAGCAGGATGTTGGACTTGGCCAGCTCCACCTGCTCGGCGTTGGTGCGGTGTGCCGAGCTCTCCGCCTGTACGCGCTTGTAGTGGTTGTAGACCGCGACCGCGAGCGCGCGCTTGGCGCTGTCCTGGCCGACCACGTACGAGTCGAGGAACTCACAGATCTCGATCGGCTTGGGCAGCTCGTCCCACTTGAGGTCGGAGGACTCGGAGAGCTCTTCCTCGATGATCTCGTTGCACAGGTCGATGCACTCGTCGCAGATGTACACACCGGGGCCGGCGATCAGCTTCTTCACCTGCTTCTGCGACTTGCCGCAGAACGAGCATTTGAGCAGATCGCCGCCATCGCCGATGCGTGCCACTGACGAACCCCATCTCAGTCGTGGCCGGCCAGGCAAGGCCGGATGTCATGCCGGGCCGGTCCGTCCGGCGGTCCGCTGGCGTGCGGACCGGCGGCCGGTGGCCGGCGCGGTGTCGAACCTTTAACAGACCGTACCTCGTCCGACGCCGTAGGCCGAGTCCTTCTTCGCCTCGCGCGTCGGGACTCGGCGATTATTTGGCCGCGGTGAGCTGGTTGGCCTTCCTCGGCTCCAGGATCTGGTCGATCAGGCCGTACTCGACGGCCTCCTCCGCGGTGAGGAACCGGTCCCGCTCGATGTCCTTGCGGACCTGCTCGGGCGTGCGGTTGGTGTGCTTGGCGATGATCGACTCCATCTGCGTACGCATCCGGAGGATCTCCTTGGCCTGGATCTCGATGTCGGACCCCTGGCCGTAGCCGCCTTCGGTGGCCGGCTGGTGGATCAGCATCCGCGCGTTACCCAGCGCCATCCGCTTGCCGGGGGTGCCGGCGGCGAGCAGCACCGCGGCGGCCGAGGCGGCCTGGCCGAGGCAGACCGTCGCCACGTCGGGGCGCACGTACTGGATGGTGTCGTAGATCGCCGTCATCGCGGTGAACGAGCCACCGGGCGAGTTGATGTAGATCTGGATGTCGCGGTCCGGCTCGCGGGACTCCAGGCTGAGCAGCTGGGCCATGATGTCGTTGGCCGCGCTGTCGTCGATCGGCATGCCGAGGAAGATGATCCGGTCCTCGAACAGCTGGTTGTACGGGTTGGTCTCCTTGATGCCGTACGACGTCCGCTCGACGAACGACGGCAGGATGTACCGGTTGGTGACCGGCGCGAAACCGCTCATGGCAGTGGCTCCCTCGAACTGCTGGCTCATCGGCTGGCTCCTTCGGCAGGCACCTGCCGAGCGCCGGCGATCACGTGGTCGACGAAGCCGTAGTCGCGGGCCTCCTCGGCGGTGAACCAGCGGTCGCGGTCGGAGTCGGCCTCGATCTGCTCGAACGGCTGGCCGGTGTGGAACGCGGTGCGCTCCTGGAACATCCGCTTGGTGTAAAGCAGCTGCTCGGCCTGGATCGCGATGTCGCTGGCGGTGCCACCCATGCCACCGGACGGCTGGTGCATCATCACGCGAGCGTGCGGCAGCGCGTACCGCTTGCCCGGCGCGCCGGCGCACAGCAGCAACTGGCCCATCGACGCGGCCATCCCCATCGCGTACGTGGCCACGTCGGACTCGACGAACTGCATCGTGTCGTAGATGGCCATGCCGGCGCTGACCGAACCGCCGGGCGAGTTGATGTAGAGATGGATATCGGACTCCGGGTCCTCGGCCGACAGCAGCAGGAGCTGAGCGCAGATGGCGTTGGCGTTCTCGTCCTTCACCTCGGAGCCGAGGAACACGATGCGCTCACGCAGCAGCCGGTTGAAGACGGAGTCGTCGAAGTTCATGCCGGACGGACTGGTGGCGCGGGCCACCTGACCGTCTGGGGTGTGCAAGTCAGTCACCGGTCATCCCGCTTTCGATGCTCTCCTGGACGTTCACTGACTGGGACGGTTGTCCCTCGTGCTGGCGACCCTGGGGTCTGTTTCGAAACAGACCCTAGCTCGGATCCCGCCGCCGGGACGGAGCCAGGCGGCGGTTTCGCTGTCAGCGCAGGCCGGCGGCCGTCGCCGCGCTTTCGCGCAGGTCAGACCTCCTCCTCGGCCCCGTCCGGGTCGTCCCCGTGGTCATGGTCGTGGTCATGGTCATGGTCATGGTCGTGTGGTGCCTGCGCGGCGCGCATCGCGGCGGTGATGTCCACCTTCTCGCCGGCGCTGTCGGTGATCGTCGCCTTGTCCAGCACCAGCGCGAGCGCCTTGCCGCGGCGGATGTCGGCGATCACGAACGGCAGCTGGCCTGAGTTGACCAGCTCGTCGGCGTACTGCTGCGGGTCACGGCCGGTCTGCGCGGCGCGCTGGACGACCTCGGTGGTCAGCTCCTCGTTGCTGACCCCCAGCTCCTCCTGGTCGGCCACCGCGTCCAGCACGAGCTGGTTGCGTACGGCGTCCTCGGAGGCCTCGTGCAGCTCGGCGTCGAGGTCCTCCTCGGTCTTGCTCTCGGCGGCCAGATACTGCGCGATGGTGGCGCCGGCGGCCTCCAGCTGGCGGGTGATGCTCTGCTTGCGGAAGTCCTGCTCGGTCTGCACGACGGTCTCCGGCAGCGGCACCTCGACCGCCTCGACCAGCGTCTTGAGCACCAGGTCGCGCGCCGAGACGACCTGCTCCAGCCGCTTGTTGCGCTCGGCCCGCTGCCGCGCGTCGTCGCGCAGCTCCTCGAGCGTGTCGAACTCGCTGGCGGTCTGCGCGAAGTCGTCGTCCAGCGCCGGCAGGTCCTTGGTCTTGACGCTCTGCACCGTGACGGTGACCTCGGCCTCCTCGCCGGCGTGCTCGCCGCCGACCAGCTTGCTGGTGAAGGTCTTGGACTCGCCGGCGGACAGGCCGACGATCGCCTCGTCCAGGCCCTCCAGCATCTGGTTGGTGCCGACCTCGTACGACAACCCCTTGGTGGTCGCGTCCTCCAGCTCCTTGCCCTCGATCGCGGCGGACAGGTCGATGGACACGAAGTCCTTCTCCTGCGCGGCGCGCTCGACTCCCTTGAGCACCGCGAACCGGTCACGCAGCAGGTCGAGCTGCTCGTCCACGTCGGCGTCGGTGACGGTCAGGTCGGTGACGTCGACCTTGAGGTCCTCGTACGCCGGCAGGGTGATCTCCGGCCGCACGTCCACCTCGGCGGTGAAGCTCAGCAGGTCGCCGTCCTCCAGCGACTTCAGGTCGAACTCCGGCTGGCCGAGCACCTTCACGTCGTGCTCCTGCACGGCCGCGGAGTACTGCTGCGGGATCGCGTCGTTGATCGCCTCGTTGAGCACCGCGGCCCGGCCGACCCGCTGGTCGATCAGCCGCGGCGGCACCTTCCCCTTCCGGAAACCCGGGATCGCGACCTGCTGGGCAATCTGCCGGTAGGCCTTGTCCAGGCTGGGCTTCAGCTCCTCGAACGGAACCTCCACCGACAGCTTCACCCTGGTCGGGCTCAAGGTCTCCACGGTGCTCTTCACGTACGTACACTCCGGACTGGAAGGTGGGGGTTGGCTAACCCACGAGAGTCTACCGGCCGGCCGATGGTCAGGAGTCGAAGCCCATACCGAGCGCGTCCAGGCTCCGCAGCCAGAGGTTGCGGCGGCCGCCGTCGCGGTCGGCGCGGGCGAGCGCCGCGCGGGTGAGCTGGATGCCGGCGTACGCGGCCGGCTCCGGCGGAAACGGGATCGGCCTGGTCCGCACCATCTCCAGCTCGGTGCGCTCCGTTCGGTCGCCGGCCAGCAGGTCGAGCATCACGTCCGCGCCGAACCGGCTCGCGCCGACGCCGAGGCCGGTGTAGCCGCTGGCGTAGGCGACCCGACCGGCGTACGCGGTGCCGAAGAACGCGCAGAACCGGCTGCACGTGTCGATCGCGCCACCCCACTTGTGGGTGAAGCCGATCCCTTCCAGCTGCGGAAAAGTCTCGACGAAGTGCTCGGCGAGCCGGTGGAAGGTCGCCGGCCGCTGGTCGTATTTCCGGCGGACCTTGCGTCCGAAGTAATAGACCGCGTCGTAGCCGCCCCAGAGGATCCGGTCGTCCTCGGTCAGCCGGTAGTAGTGGAACTGGTTGCCGGAGTCGGAAACTCCCTGCCGGTTACGCCAGCCGATCTCGTCCAGCTGGGTCCGGCTCAGCGGCTCGGTCATCAGCACGTAGTCGTAGACCGGCACCGTGTATGGCCGGATTCTCTTGAGTGGAGAACGGAAAACGTTGGTGCCGAGGGCGATCCTGTTGGCGCGTACGGTCGCGTCGTCGTTGATTCTCAGCGTGCCGTCGGCGGCCAGGCCGCGTACGACCGAGCGTTCGAAGATGCGGACGCCGGCTTGCTCGGCGACCCTCGCCAGTCCCCAGGCCAGCCGCGCCGGATCGACGATCGCCGTGCCGTGTTTTTCCCAGTGACCGGCCAGAAAAGTCGGCGAGTCGAGCTCGGCGCGTACGGCCTCCCGGTCCAGGTGACCGTCGCCTTCCAGGTCGGCGATCTGATGTGGCTGGGTCGCCACGGTCAGTGCGCCGGTGCGCCGGAAATCACAGTCGATGTCGTGCTTTTTGAGCGTTTCCTCGATCGCGTCCAGGTTTTCCAGGCCGAGACGCTCCAGCGTGGCGTACTCCTCCGGCCAGCGTTCGCGTCCATTGGCCTCGCCGTGCGTGAGGCTGGCCTCGCAAAAGCCGCCGTTGCGGCCGGTCGCGGCCCAGCCGATCCGCGCTCCTTCGACCAGCACGACGTTGCGGTCCGGATCGCGCTCCTTCGCGCGTACGGCCGCCCAGAGGCCGGTGAAGCCGCCTCCGACGATCGCCAGGTCGGCGCTGACCGACCCGCGTAACGCCGGTCGCGGCGCCGGCCGGTCGGCGCTGTCCAGCCAGTACGGCACCGGTGCTGCGGCGGCGAGCGCCGAGGTGGCGTTGAACACAGGCCGAGGTTATAACGACAGCCGCCTTAACGATCGGTAAGCTGAGGACCGGCGCCACCGACCGTGGCCTGTCTCGCCGCGCGGCACGACCGCATCTGGCTTTCCTCTGGTTTTGGAGTCCTGTCGTGACCGCCGCGTTTTCCGTCCGTCCCCCGGCGCCCGCAGCTCGCCTTGCGAACGTTGCCAGCTCACCGGTCCGCGACCTGCTCGCGCTGACCAGCCGTCCCGAGGTGATCGCGTTCTCCGGTGGCCTGCCGGCGCCGGAGTTCTTCGACACCGCCGGGCTGGCCGCCGCCTTCGACCACGTGCTGCGACACGACGGCCAGCGCGCGCTGCAGTATTCGCCGACCGAAGGCGATCTCGCGCTGCGTACGGCCATCGCGGCCCGCGCACCGATGCCGACCGATCCGGCGGACGTGTTGGTGACGACCGGTTCTCAGCAGGCGTTGACGCTGGTCGCGACCGCACTGGTGTCACCGGGCGACACGGTCTTGGTGGAAGCACCGGCATATCTGGCCGCCATCCAGTGCCTGCAGCTGGCCGGAGCGCGGCTCGTGCCGGTGCCCGGCGACGACGACGGCATCGACGTCGACGCGCTGGTTTCGTTGATCCGCGAAGAAAAACCGAAACTGCTCTATCTGGTGCCGACGTTCCAGAACCCCACCGGCCGCACGATCACCGCCACACGCCGCCGCGCGATCGCCGAGGCAGCCTCACGGGAAGGCATCTGGATCGTCGAGGACGACCCGTACGCCGAGCTGCGCTATGACGGCACCACACTGGCACCGATCGCCGCCGAGCCGGCCGCCGCCGATCGTACGATTCTGCTCGGCAGCTTCTCGAAAATCCTCGCCCCCGGGCTGCGCCTCGGCTGGCTCCGCGCGCCCGCTCCGCTCCGGTCCGCGCTCGTGATCGCCAAGCAGGCCGCGGACCTGCACACCTCCACCATCGACCAGGCCGCCGCCGCGCACTACCTCGCCCACACCGACCTGGCCAGCCATCTCGACCACGTCCGCGCCGCGTACCGATCCCGCCGCGACGCCATGCAGGCAACCCTGCCGGAGGTGCTGCCAGCCGGCAGCCGATGGACCTCGCCGAGCGGCGGCATGTTCGTCTGGGTCCGGCTGCCTGACGGCTTCAACGCCACGGAGCTGCTGCCTGCCGCGCTGGCGCGCGACGTCGCGTACGTGCCGGGCGTGCCGTTCTATGTGCGCGACCCCGATGTGCGCACGCTGCGGCTCTCGTTCACGACGCATTCACCAGAACGGACCATCGAAGGATTGCGTCGGCTGAGTGGCGTGTTTGGGTAGGTGGCCCCGAAGTTTTCTGGGGTTGCATGTGTAGGCGGTGGTTTCTGGTGCGATGAGACGCGGTCGGGTTTTCTGGTTGGTGAGGTGGCGGGTCTCCTGTTTGGTGCGTTGGAGAGGCACGGCGTCTCCCGTTTGATGCATTGGAGACGCGCGGCGTCCCCAGTTTGATGCATTGGAGAGGCGCGGCGTCTCCAGTTTGATGCGTTGGGTGGGTGGTTGCGTCTTCATGTTTGTTGCGTCAGGGGGTGGTTGGGTTTTTCGCCTGCGCGGCGGGCGCTCCTGCGCGGAGGGCGACCTCAAGGGAGGGGGCGCGTGGCCGCCAATCGGTGTGCATTGAGGGTGCGGGCGGCGGTTTGCGGGCGGGGCTGGGTTCTCCAGGCTTGCTCGTTCTCCCCGTCGACGCCCTGAAGGGAACCACATTTTCGGAGGGGCCGCCGAGCCTGGGAGGGTGGTTGCGTTTGTTTGGCGGCGGCCCCTCCGAAAATGTGGTTGGCTGCGCCCGCCGACGGGGAGAACGAGCAAGCCAGGTCACGTGTGGGAAGCAACCCGTCGGGCTGGACGGCATCACAGCGTCCGGGGTGGTGCTGATGTGGCTACTGTGGCTGGCAATGCGGGTGAGGCGGATCGGCTGCGTAATACTTTGTTTAACAAGACATCAAAATGGACATTTGGTGCAGCCTGGTAGCCACAACAGCATTACTAGCCTCAGTAGTCACACCCGTCACAGCCTCCGGTGATCGCCGTGGCGTGAAAGCCTTGTTTCTTGCGTCCAACGCAAGTAACTCGACATTCATGCCATCTACGAACCTCTCAATCCAGACATTTAGCGCTCCACATGCTTCGCGTCCCACATAGTGGACCTTCTCGCCACAGACCGGAACGCCCTCGGGTGTCCGGCGCCCCAGCCACACTCCTGGTCCACACCACAAACACAACCGCACCCGCGGCACCCAACCGGACCAACAGCGAACCCCGCGCACCCCTCCCCTTGAGGTCGCCCTCCGCGCAGGAGCGCCCGCCGCGCAGGCGAAAACCCTAAAACGCAACAAACAGGAAACTCCACCACATCCCAAACGCAACAACCATGAAGACGCAACCACCCACCCAACGCAACAATCATGAAAGCCCAGCCGCCTCGTCAAACGCGTCTCCGCCACCCCGCGGTCGTACGGTAGGGGCATGCCTCCGACCGTGGCCGTCCTCCATCCCGGCGAGATGGGTGCGGCTATGGCCGCCATCGCCGTCCGCAACACCGAACAGCTCAGCTGGCTGAGCACCGACCGCAGCCAGGCAACCACGAAGCGTGCCGCAGCTGCTGGGCTCACGGCAGTCAGCAAACTCGACGACATCGTCGAGGCGGATATCGTCCTCTCGATCTGTCCACCCGCGTACGCCGAAGCCGTCGCGTCCGAAATTGCTGGTGCCGGCTTCAGTGGGCTGTATGTCGACGCCAACGCGATCAGTCCGCAACGTGCCGCCACCATCGCGCGAAAATTCGACAACTTCGTGGACGGTGCCATCGTGGGTCCGCCGCCGACGAACCAGCGGCGCAACCGGTTTTACCTGTCCGGCCAAGCAGACCATGTCTCAACGGTCGCCGCGCTTTTCCGCGAGAGCCAAGTCGCGACTATCGACCTTGGCACCGAGACCGGCGCCGCGAGCGCGTTGAAAATGGCTTATGGCGGCTACAACAAAGCGACCTGGGCATTGGCCGCGGTCGCGCACGCATTGGCGGCACAGTACGGCGTCACCGAGCATTTGCTGGCGGAAGGCGCGCGTACGACCACGTCGGCACTGTCCGAATTGGACAGTCTGCCGAGCATGGTCGGCCGCGCGTGGCGCTGGGCGCCGGAGATGCTGGAGGTCGCCGACACCATGCGCGCCGCCGGCCTGCCGGACGACTTCGGCAGAGCCGCGGCCGCCGTACTCGAACATTGGTCCGGCGACAAGGATGATCCGGGCATCACAGCCGAGGAGTTCTTCGAAAGGCTGCGCCATGACCAATAGTTTTTTCGACGGCTTCGACCAGCGCCGGATCACGACCAGTGGCGCCGAAATCAACGTGCGTGTCGGTGGTGCGGGGCCGCCTGTCCTGCTGTTGCACGGATTTCCGCAAACCCACGCGATGTGGCACGAGGTCGCGCCGCGACTGGCCACAGACCACACCGTCGTGGTCGCCGACCTCCGCGGCTATGGCGACTCGTCCACACCACCGGCCGGCGACGACCATGCCGGCTACAGTTTTCGCGCCATGGCGCGGGATCAGTACGAGGTCATGCGCCAGCTCGGCCATCCGTTTTTCGCCGTCGTCGGTCACGACCGCGGCGCACGTACGGCACATCGACTCGCCCTCGATCATGCCGAAGCGGTCACGAAACTCGCCGTGCTCGACATCGCGCCGACACGGCACGTCTTCAGCCACACCGACAAGCTCATGGCCAGCACCTACTACCACTGGTTTTTCCTGATCCAGCCGTACGATCTGCCGGAGCGGCTGATCGGCAACGACGCGAAGTACTTCCTGCACAGCGCGCTCGGCAGCTTCGGCGGCGCACTCGACGCGTACGATCCGCGCGCGCTGGCCGAATACGAGCGCTGCTTCGACAATGCCGAGACCCGCCACGCGATGATCGAGGACTATCGCGCGGCGGCGTCCATCGATCTAGAGCACGACGAAGCCGACGCGGACCGCCGGCTCAGCCAGCCGACTTTGGTGCTGTGGGGCGAAACCGGCGCGGTCGGCCGGATGTACGAGCCACTGGAGGTGTGGCGCGACTACGCCGACGACGTACGCGGGCGCGCGATCGCCGACGCCGGTCATTTCCTGGTTGAGCAACAGCCGGCCGACGTACTCGCCGAGATCGAGGCGTTTCTGTAGGGGTGGCGCCAGGAGACGCCACCCCTGCAGACTCAGCCGGCCGCGTTGGTCAGCGCGATGATGCTGAACATCGCTCCTTGCGGGTCGGCGACCAACGCGAATCGTCCCGGCGGGATGTCCATCGGCGGCTGATGAACGGCACCTCCGAGCTCAGTGACCTTCTTCGCCGACGCGTCGGCGTCGGCGACCGCGAAATAGACCATCCAGTGCGGCGGCAGGTCCGGCGGGAAGTTGTCGTCCATCTGCATCATCCCACCGACGGTCGCATCACCAATTTTCCACTCGGTGTATTCGCTGCCGCCCATCGAAAGCGGGCTGGCCGTCCAGCCGAAGACACTGCCATAGAACGATGTCACGCTGTCGGCGTCGCGGGTCAGCAGCTCGTTCCAGGTGAGCGCCCCCGGCTCGTTGACCAGGCTGGCGCCGATGTGCTGTTTCGGCTGCCAGACGGAGAAAGCGGCGCCGCCGGGATCGGTGAACACGGCCATCCGGCCGAATTCCATCACGTCCATCGGCTCCATCAGCACCTGGCCGCCGGCGGCACGTGCTTCCTTCGCGGTCAGGTCCGCGTCGGTGACCGAGACGTACGTTGTCCAGTACGGCGGCCCCGGCGCCTGCTGCGCCCCGATGCCGGCGACCGGAAGTCCCCGCAGCAACCCCATCCGATAGCTTCCGCTTTCCGGCGGACCCGGCTCGCTCACTTCCCAACCGAACAGCTCGGCGTAGAACTCCGCTGCCGCGTCCGGGTCGGGACTGCCGAGGTCCACCCAGTTCGGCGTCCCCGGCAGGTAGGACGTTTTCTGCACCATTCCCCCTCCAATCGTCGGTCGCTGCGCAGTCTCCTCCTCATTTCTGCGGCGCGGAAGGGGCTGTCGGATTAATCTTCGGCGCGGAAACTGCGGCCAAGCTCAGGGCCGGTGCCGAAATAATGCCGGAAGACGTACAAGAGCGGATTCCATCGCCGCGTGTCGATGTGATCCGTGCCGGCTTTCACGATGCCGATGTGCGCGTGTACGCGTTGGACGTACGTCTCGACAATCCGGAAGAAACCGTTGTCCGGACCGCCCGGCACATGGACGGCCGTCACCCTGGCCTCCAACTGCAGGGCACATTCGACGATCCGCGGCGGCCTCACGGTTTCGGAGTCGCACGGTGTCAGTCCGGCCGCACCGAACTTGTCACGTTCAAATCGGAACTTGTCGGTTTTCTGGTCCGGCACCGGATTCGCACCGGTCAGCGGCGCCAATGCCTCCACCTGCCGGTGCAGGTCGGCGGACGGCAGGTTGATGACGCATTCCCGCTCGCGCTCGATGTTGGCCATGGTCTGCGACGCTGTCGACCATCCGAGCACGACCGTGTCGCCGAGGGCCCACGCCGAGGACATCGGCCCGATGTTGGCCGAGCCGTCCCGATTCCGGGTCGTGATCAGGGCGACCGGCGTGCCGAAGTAAAGGATCGACGGCTCGATACGTACGTGTTGTTCCACAGATGTCGTCACAACGGCCACGCTATGCCGGTGACTCTTCGGCACTGGCCGAAACGGCTTATCCTGTCACACATGGACAATTCCGAGATCCGCGCGCTCGCCGACGAGACGGCGACGCGCCTGCACAGCCGTGACCCCACGATCGCAGCACGTCAGCCCGGCGGGGCCTGCACCCTGCCAGCCGGCGGCATCGCGGAGATGGAGGCGAATGTCGACTGGGCAGCCGACGCGCTTCGGCGGCTGTCCACAGTGGACGCCGCCATCCTGAGCACCGAAGACCGGCGTACGGCCGCGTTTCTCGGCGAGCACTTCCGGCAGGAGGTCGCCGAGGCGGAGCGGTTCTGGTTCCGTTTTCCGGTGACGCCGTACAACGCCAGCGTTCTGAGCACATATCGCGACATCATGGCCAGGAACACCGACCTGCTGCCGGATTACCTCGCCGCGGTCAGCCAGATGCGGCAGACGCTCGCCGCACAGCGCCGCCGCGGCATCGTCCTGCCGGCGCCGGCGAAAAGCACCGCCATCGACGGCATAAGCGCACATGCCGCCGCGTCGCCGGAGGAGACGGCCACCGAGTTCTCCGCTCTCCTGGACGAAATCTCCGCGCATGACGGTCCCGACACGCTCGGCCTCTGCCACCAACCCGGTGGTGCGGAGTGCTATGCCGGCCTCGTACGCTGTCACACCGGCCTGGACCTGACGCCGGAGGCGGCCCACCAGCTCGGACTGTCCGAAGTGGACAGACTGACCGCGCAGTCCGGCATCGCCGATGAGGACGCGCACCGCGCGCGACTCGCCGCCGATCCTCGGCTCTACGCAACGGATCCGGCCGACCTGCACCGCCGCCTGCAGTCGTACGTCGATCGGCTCGGCGACCATCTCGACGCCTGTTTCGCGTCCCTGCCATCGGCGCCGTTCCGGCTGCGCCGGCTCGACGCGGAGCTGGAGGCGGACCTGACCTACGGTTACTACGAGCCGCCTGGTGCGGACGGCTGCGGCTATTTCTGTTACAACGCCGCGAAGCTGCCGGAGCGTTCGCTGCTGAAAGCGGCCAGCCTGATCTATCACGAAGGCATGCCGGGTCATCACCTCCAGCTGAGCCGGCAACTGGAAAACGACTCGCTGGCCGCCGTCCGGCGGGAGCCGAGCGTGCTCGCGACCTTCGCCATCAACGGATATGTCGAGGGCTGGGCCGAGTATGCCGCCGGTCTCGGCTGGGACCTCGGTCTCTACGACGATCCGGTGGACGCCTATGGTCGGCTGTGCTCGGAGCGTTTTCAGGCCGCGCGTCTGGTCGTGGACACCGGCATGAACGCGTTTGGCTGGTCAGCGCGGAAAGCCGCGAGCTTCCTGCGCCAGGCCGGTGCGCTGCCGGATGCCGAGATCCGCACCGAATTGGTGCGCTATGCCGTCGACGATCCGGGTCAGGCACTCGGCTATCACGCCGGCCATCACTTTCTCCGGCAACTGCGCGGAAACCGCAATCTCCGCGACTTTCACGAGGCCGTGCTCAGCGCCGGCCCTCTCCCCCTGCGCATCCTCGCCACCGAGATCAATGCGCTGTCGTAAGCCGAAAACGCACTGACTGGCCAGGACGCAGCTGCGCAGCCAACGAAATGTCCGCGGAGCACACGACGGCCGCGACCGGATAGCCGCCGGTGACCGGATGGTCGGCCAGGAACAGGACCGGCTGGCCGTCCGGCGGCACCTGCAGCGATCCGGTGACCATGCCTTCGGACGGCAGCTCACCGGATCTCACCCGCTCCAAGGCCGAGCCACGCAGCCGTACGCCCACCCGGTTGCTGTCCGGCGAAACCTCGTATCGGCCGGTCAGAAGTGGTCGCAGCGAAGCAAACCAGTCGTCCCGCGGACCGGCGACGACCCGCAGCACCGGCTCGATCGGCAGTCGTGGCACCGGCGCGAGATCCACGTTTGGCGGTCCGACTGTCGCGGACCCGAACGGAAAGACGTCACCGGCGGCGACCTTTGGCGGTCCCAAGCCGGAAAGCACGTCGGTGGAACGCGAGCCGAGCACCTCCGGCACATCCAGGCCACCGCGTACGGCCAGATAGGTCCGCATGCCTTCGGACGGCCGCCCCAGCTCCAGCTTCGCGCCCGAGGGCACCGAAATCGGGCTGTTCATCGACACCGGGCGACCTCCCAGTACCGCCGGCACCGGCGCTCCGGTCAGCGCGATGGTGGCCGGCTCCAGGAAAACCATCGACAGGCCACCGAAAGTCGCCTCCAGGCCGGCGGCCGACTCGGCGTTTCCGACCAGCCGGTTGGCCAGCCGCAGGCTCTGCCGGTCGGCGGCGCCGGACGTGCCGACGCCAAGCGCCAGATATCCGGGCCGGCCGAGGTCCTGTACGGTCGTCAGCGGTCCTGGCCGCACGATCCTGATCATCGCTCGACAAACCGTACGCGGTCGCCCGGCGCCAGCGCGGCCGGCGGGTCGCGATCGGTGTCCCACATCGCCAACTCGCTGTGCCCGAGCAGATGCCAGCCACCGGGCGAGGCGGTCGGATAGACCGCGCTGAACTCGCCGGCGATCGCGACCGACCCGGCCGGCACGCGCGTGCGCGGAGTTTCCTTTCGTGGCAGCCGCAACACCGGGTCGAGGCCGGTGAGATAGCCGAAACCTGGCGCGAACCCACAGAAAGCGACGCGATAGTCGGCCGACTGGTGCCGCCGGACCACCTCCTCCTGGCTCAGGCCCGCCGCGTCGGCGACGGCCGCCAGGTCGGCACCGTCATATCGCACCGGAATCTCCACCAGCGAACCGGAAACCTCGTCCGCCGGCGCGATCCGCGTTCGCTCGATGCCGGCGGCCAGCCGGTCGAAAGAGGTGACGGCCGGGTCGTACGTGACCAGGATCGTCCGTGCGGCCGGTACGAACTCGGCCACACCGGCCGGCGGGTCCGCGCGCAGCGCGGTGTGCAACCCGGTCACCTGCGCGAGGTCGTCCACCTCGACGAGCGCGGCGGTCTCGCCGGCCGGCCTGATCCGCATCATCCAAAAGGCCGCAGCTCGACACCGGCGGCGACCAGGCCGTCGCGTACGCGCCGGGCGATCTCCACCGCGCCCGGCGTGTCACCGTGTACGCACAATGACCGTGGCCGCACCGAAACGACGCTGCCGTCGACCGCCTCGACGGTGCCCTCGACCGCCATCCGTACGGTCCGCCGCACCACCTCGTCCGGATCGTGCACCACGGCTCCCGGCAACCGCCGCGACAGCAAAGTGCCTTCCGGTGTGTAAGCGCGGTCCGCGAATGCTTCGGCCACCGTGGCCAGACCCGCCTCGGCGGCCTGCCGCAGCCACTCCGAGCCAGGCAATCCCATGACTGGCAACGAAGAATCGTAAAGCCGCACCGCCTGCACCACGGCCGCGGCCTGCTCGGCGTGCGTCACGATCGCATTGTAGAGCGCGCCATGTGGTTTCACATAACGCACTTTCGTGCCGGCGATTCGCGCGAAACCGTCCAACGCGGCGATCTGGTAGATCACGTCGTTGACCAGCTCGGCCGGGTCCACGTCGATGAACCGGCGGCCAAAGCCGGGCAGATCCCGATAACCGACCTGCGCGCCGATCACCACGCCACGCTCGGCCGCCCGCGCGGTGACGCGGCGCAGGACGGTCGGATCGCCGGCGTGGAATCCGCATGCGACATTGGCGCTGGAGACGATGTCCAGCAATGCCGCGTCGTCCCCCATCGGCCAGATCCCGAAACCCTCGCCGAGATCGCTGTTCAGATCGACGTGTGTCATTCAGTCTCCCCAACGAGGCGCGACCAGGCCGTGCAGATGGCGGTATTTCGCTCGCTCCGGCGGATTCCAGCCGTCCAGCAGCTCCGCCGCGGGCCGGTAGACCTCGACACCGATCGGATGACAGACCTCCAGCGGATCGCCGGCATCCGGACCCCACAATGGCACCGAGAGATCGCCACCCGGACAGGTCGACAGCGCGCACAACAGGTCAAGCTCGGCGAAAAACTCGAAATAGTCCCCGGGCCGCGCCGGACACGCTTTCATGAAATAGCGGTCCTCGTCGTTCAGACCGGTGCACTGAAACACGTTCAGCACGTCGTGCACGTCGAACTCGGTCAGGCCGTACGGCAGCACCGCGCGCACCAGGTTGGAATGGCAGTGAAAGTCGAAGTCCTCACCGGTGAGCATCCGGTTGACATACGGATCGCACCGGGTGCCAAGCAAATCGTGTACGCGACCGCCCTCGCCGTCCACGCCGTAGCCGGCGAGGGTGTCCGCGGTGACCGTGACCAGCGGCCGCAGGAACGGCAGGTTGGACCAGAGCCGGTCGTACGTGCTCACGTGCGCACGCTGCAGCTGGCGGGTCCGCGAGGCCCACAGTCTTTCCCTGGGATCCTCGGCATTCCAGATGTTCAGGTCACCGACCTGCGGACCCTCCACGGTGACCAGCCGGCAGACGTGGCCGCGCGGCACCCGCCAGGCCCGGCCGGACCGGATCGGAATCTCGAACGCGTCGACCAGCTCACGTTTTCCTTCGGCGATCCCGGAATACAGGTCGCGGTCGACGTCCAGCGCACCTCCCTTGGTCGCCTGATATGCGGCGGCGGGAGAGTTCATCCCATCTCCTTCGCTGTCTGCCGACCTTTGACCGGCTCGTTCCCGCGAGCGCGTACGACGTCGAGCACGCCGCGCTCGGAATCGTCCAGATACTGCCGAAGCAGAGCCTTCGCACTGTCTCGCCGGCCGCCGCGGACCAGGTCGCAGATCTCCCGGTCGCGCGGGATCCACGGAGTCTGCCAGGCCTGCTCGTCCGGCATGATCGCGAAGGCCAGCCGTAACTGTGCCAGCACTCCGCGAAACATCTGGTCGAAGGTGCTGCTTCCGAGCAATGCCACCAAAGCCTGGTGAAACCGCAGGCTCGCGGTGCCGACCCTGTTCCACTCCTGGCCGCTGACCGCCAGCTCGGCGGCGCGTACGGTCGCGTCCAACCTGCTCAGCTCGCCCTCGGTCACCAGCGCGCTGTGCTCGATGGCACTAAGCTCCAACGTCCGCCGCACCCGATAGATCTCCCGCACGTCCATTGTGGACAGAGCCTTCACCACCACACCCTTGTGCATCTGGTAAGTCAGCAGGCCCTCGTATTCGAGCAGCCGCAACGCACCGCGCAAGGTGTGCCGCGCGACGCCCATTTCGGCCGCCAGCGCGACATCGCGCAGCTGCGTGCCCGGCGGGAGATGCCCCTCGGTGATCCGCCGCCGCAGGTCTTCCGCGACGCGCTCCCCGGCTGGCACCGGCTCGCCCATCTCCACCTCCGCAGACTAGCAGAACTGTCGCACAATTCTAGCCGCCATGTTGCCGCGGCTCTCCGCTTTTCCGCAAATTATGGACACGGTCTTGACGAGAATTGTTCCACAATCCTAAGTTGGGCCGGACGCCGTTCCGAGGAGCCCTGATGCCACGAAGCCGCGCCGGTCGTGCGGTCGCGCTGCTGCTCGTCGCCTGTGCCGCCATGTCCGCGTGCACGTCGGCGGGGCCGTCGGACCGGTTGAACACCATCAAACCCGGCGTTCTGGCCATCGGCGACGATCTGACCTATCCGCCGTACGGTTTTCTGAGCGGCAACACGCCATCCGGTTTCGATCCACAGCTCGGCCGGCTGCTCGCCGCGAAAGCCGGACTGCGGCCGGAATTCACCGACACGCGGTTCGAGCAGCTCATCGCGGGCGTCAAGGCGCGCAAGTTCGACGTGATCATGTCCGCGCTCTACATCACCGCCGAGCGTGCGCAACAGGTCGACTATCTGCCGTATTTCACCACCGGCAACTCGCTCGTGTCGCTGGCCGGCAGCGCGTTCCATCCGTCCACTGTGGATCAGCTGTGCGGCCGGCGGGTTTCGGCCATCAAAGGCGGAAAGATCGTCGAGGAGCTGCGCGGTCCGTCGAGCGCGGCATGCCGGTCGGCCGGCCGGCAGCCGATCGACGTACGCGAGTTCGCCTCCGATCCGGAAGGCAGCCAGGCTTTGGTCGCCGGACAGGTCGACACCCAGGTCACCGACGCGGCGGTGGCGAAAGACGCGGTCGACCACTCCAGCGGCCGGCTGGCGATCACCAGTACGGAGCTGATCGCACCGGCCGTCGTCGGCATCGCGGTCGCCAAAGGCAACACCGCATTGCTGCGGGCACTCAGCAAGGCTCTTGACGGGCTGCGCAAATCCGGCGCGTACGATAAACTTCTCGCGCGATACAACCTGAAACCGGTCGATGAGAAGCTGGTCCGGCAGGTCCTCGGGTCGAGCAGGGCAAGCTCCGGATCGACCGGCTTCGACTGGCGCTACACGGTCGGCCTGTTCGCCAACCGCGACCTGTGGCAGGCCGCGCTGCTCGTCGTCGTGCTCGCGGTGCTCAGTTGGCTGCTGGCAACGGCTTTCGGCATGGTCGTCGCATTGATGCGGCGCTCGTCGATCGCGCCGCTGCGGTGGGTTTCCGGCGCGTACGTCTGGTTTTTCCGCAGTTTGCCGTTGCTGGTGTTGCTGATCTTCGTCTACAACGCGCCGCAGGTGGTGCCGGGCCTGCAACCGCTGCTCGGCAGTCCGTTCGTGGTCGGTGTGGTGGCGCTGGTCCTGAGCGAAACCGCTATATGGCGGAAATCCACCGCGGCGGCCTGACCTCGGTGGAGGCCGGCCAAGGCGAGGCGGCGCAGGCGCTCGCCGGCATCCGCCGGCGAACCACCGAAAGCCTTGAAAGCATTCGGAAAACTCACCCTCGGAGCCGGACGCGCTGAGACCGTACGCTTCAACCTGACAAGCAAGGACCTGGTGATCTGGGACGTGACAACGCACCAACCGTCCACTGTGGACGGAAGCTATCGGGTCTATGTCGGGTCGTCTTCACGCGACATCCGCGCACAGGCACAGTTGCGCGTGCCGTTCACGTTTGGCGCGCAGTCGATAGAACTGACCGCGCCGGCGTTGACGACCGCGGGCGCGAAAATCACCGTGGACGGCGCGAAGCCAGGCGCCGCGCGGTTGACCGCGAACGCTCGCTGGAGCGGCGGCGCCCGCCAGTCGGCAACCGCGACGACGACAGTGAAAATCGCGTATCCGTCGCTGACGGCCGCCTTCAACGGCACCGGTCTCAGCGACGACGCGAATCCGGCCGGCGCCAACTTCGACGGCTCCGGCTACAGCTTTTCGGCTCAGGCGCTGGCAAGTGTTGGTGTGCGTCCAGGTGCGTCGGTGTCCTACAACGGTTTGTCGTACAACTGGCCGTCCGGATCACCGGACATGGTCACCGCGGCCGGCCAGGCGATCGCGTTGAGCGGCACCGGTCAGACGCTCGGTTTCCTCGGATCCGCGAACAACGGCACCGCGTCCGGACCGGTCACCGTCACGTACGCCGACGGCACCACGACGACCGGGACGGTGACCTTCGCCGACTGGTACGCGAACGCGGCCGTGCCAGGCTGCACGCTGGCCGTCACGACGCCGCACTGGAACGAACCGCCGAACGGCCTCGGACCGCACGCCGTCTCGCTCTACACCAGCACCTTGTCGCTGTCACCAGGAAAGACCGTCGCCGCGGTGACGCTTCCTGACGAGAGTCGGCTGCACATCTTCGCCGTCACCGTCGGTCAGTGAAGGCTAATTCAGTCGATTGACTTAATTCATCGGATGGAGTTAACTGTGTGACTACTGATTGAAACAGGTGCGGTGATGAGCGTGGCAGGCAGGACACCGCGCGCCGAGCGGGCGCAGGGCACCCGCGAGCTCATCCTGGTCGCCGCGGAGCGGCTGTTCGCCGAACACGGCGTCTTCGTCGTGTCGAACCGGCAGGTCAGCGAGGCCGCCGGCCAGGGCAACAACGCCGCTGTCGGCTATCACTTCGGCACCAAGACCGACCTCATACGCGCCATCATCCGCAAACACAACGAGGAGGTCGGCCGGCTGCGCGCTCAGCAGGTGGCGACGCTGAGTGACCCGGCCGGCCTGCGCGACTGGGTCGGCTGCCTCGTACGACCGATGACCGAGCATCTCGCCGCGCTCGGCAACCCGACCTGGTATGCACGATTTTCCGCGCAGGTGATGACCGATCCGGTGATGCGCCGGGTCGTGATCGAGGAGTCGCGCAGCTCACCGTCGCTGCAGCAGGTCGTCGACGGCCTCCGGCCGCACCTGCCCGACCTGCCGCCAGACGTACGCGCCGAGCGCAACGACATGGCGCGCCAGCTCATCGTGCACATCTGCGCCGAGCGCGAGCGCGCGCTTGCCGAAGGCACCCCGACACCGCGCGCGAGCTGGCACGATGCCGCCACCGGGCTGGTCGACGGCATCGTCGGGCTGTGGGAAGCGCCGGTCAGCCGATAGGCCGCTTGCGCTGGCGGGTCATCGCGGCAGCGCCGCCGCGCCGCCAGGTCAGCGAGTTCGGCGCGTTGACGTTGGCGCCGTCGTCGACGCCGACGCTCAGCCGCTCGACCAGTTCGCCGCCGAGCCACGCGCTCGCGCCACCCACGACCACACCGGCAAAGCTGCAGATCAGGGCCCACACGCTCGGTGTCCAGCCGGGGGCGCCGAGGCGCAGCAACCAGCTTATGGCGAAGAGCAGGACGACCACGACGTTGCCGATGCCGTGGACCAGACCGATCCGCTTCGCGCGCGTTCCGGTCGGGATCGCGAGCCAGTCGATCAGCCCCGGCACCGCGGCGACCAGGCCACCGATCACCCCGGCGGCGATCATGTACGCCGACGCGGTCGCGAAGCCGGGCTGGCCGTTGACCAGGAAGACGATGTCGAAGATGACAGCGGTGACCAGCAGTCCCAGCGGAAAGGCGATGAGCATCGGATGGACGGCGTGTCCCAGGATCTTGGCGCGACTTTGCATGACGGCCTCCTTTACCGACCGTCGGATACCCGTTGGCACCCCGGTTAAGCGTGGAGGGTGGCGCCGCCACCCTCCACGCATCTCCTAGTAGGTGCCGGCGTACGAGCTGCTCGGCACGCCGAGACCGGTGATGTTGTCATATCCCGGAGTCGCAGCGAGCGCGCCGTTGACGCCGGTCGAATACAGCCGCTTCAGCAGCGAGCTGCTCGGATCCTGCGGGTTGCTGTAGTCGTTGCGCGCGACGCTCGCCGGGATGTCAACGATGTCACGGAAAGCACTGCCACCGGCGCGCGCGTACAACTGAGGGTTGGCAAAACCGATCGGCGAGCCGAGTTTCTGTTGTGCCAGCGCCTGAATGCCGGCCACCAGCGGGCACGACAGGCTCGTGCCACCGAGCCGCGTCTGGTGGAAACGCGCGATGCCGTCGACATCCAGCTGCGTATAGCCGACCAGCATGCCGGTCGAGGAGTCGCCGACCGCCGAAACGTCCGGCACGACCCGCATCGGGTACGCCGACGTGCTGCCATCTGGCAACGTCGTCGCGAGTTTCCGCGACACGACGCCGTTTTGGTAGGCCGGTTGCCGGAAGACGATGCTGGTGCCACCTCCGGAGCCGCCGGTGTACGCGGACGGATAACCGGATTTCGGCGCCGGCGCCCAGGCCGTACCGTCAGCCGACAGCGACGAACGTACCGAGTTCCACGCGGTCTCAAAAGTCCGGTTGCCGTTGGCGTCCGAGCCCATGGTCGTACCACCGACCGCCGTCACCCACGGACTTTCCGGCGGATAGTTGGTCTGTTTGCGCGACGAGCCGTCACCCTGGCCGCACGGCGAGGCCGGGTCCTCGTATCCGCAGTCACCGGAGGAAAAATAGATGCCGATGCCTTCGATCGCGGCGCGTTGGAAGACCTGCTCGAACGCCGAACGTATCGCGTCGGCCGGCGGCTCGGAGCCGATCCCCCAGGAGTTGCTGACCAGGTCGGCCAGGTGGCCGTCGACGGCCCGGTTGAGCGCGTCGATGAGGCTCGGAGTTTCGCAGTCTTTCGCACCGATGTAGGCGAGGTCCGCGTCCGGCGCCATGGCGTGCGCCGCCTCGATGTCCAGCGCTTCCTCGGGATAGATGACATTGGCGTCGCTGCCGTAACAGGTCGGCGAGCCACCGGGCACCGTGTATTGCTTGAGCTGTCCCGGCCGCAGGCCCTGGAAGTTGTGTTTGTTCTCGTACGCGGCAACGTCCGATTCGATGGTCGGCGAAGCGTACGGGTCGAGAATGCCGATGGTCACACCTTTTCCGGTGAGACCGGTCTTGTCCAGGCCGTACGCGGCGCGCAGCTCCCGCGGCCCGTATCCGCACGGCGTCCACGCGACTGTTTTGCCGTCGACCTGCGGCCGGTCGGTGGCTGGTTTCTCACCCCAGTAAGCCGAACACGGCTCGGCGCGATAGAGCGCCGGTGGCGGTCCAAACGGGTCGGTCCGCGGCCGTACCCGACTTTTCGCCGGATCCTCCAGGCCGGTCACGCCGAGCACCGCGCCGGCCAGTGCCTTCGGCACCGTCACCCGACCGGCCGGCGCGCGGTGCAGGCCGCTCGAGTCCGCGTAATTGTGCAGCTCCACACCAAAAGTGCGCTGCGCGATCGCGACCGTGCCGCGTGCGCGTACGGTGTGCTGGTCGGTGCCCGTCACGGCGAACCCGGCCGACCGCAACCACTCGGCCACCGCCGAGGTCTGCGCCGGCGTCGGACCGAATCGCCTCGCGATTTCCGTCGCCGACAGGAAATGCCGGAAGAGCTGGTTGTGCGGATCCGACACGGCCTGCGCGTACGCGGTCAGGCCGCGTGGGTCGCGACCGGCCAGATACACCCGGATGTCCGGCAACGGCGTGGCCGGATCCACCGCACCGCGGTCCGCTGCCGCAGCGACCCAGCCAGGCCGCGAATCCGCCACCGGAGCACGACTCTCCGCAACGGCCGGTCCGGCCATCGCTGCCAGCAGCACCGGCACCAGCACCGCGGCGGGGAGAACTTTCTGACGTCTTGACAACGACCTCTCCATCATCTCGATCGACACGCCGCGCGGGACTTTACCGCTAAAACCGATGGTGTGACAGATGTTGGAGGGGTCGTTTTCTGGTGTTGCGGTGGAGAAGTGGTCGCGTCTCTTGGTTGTTGCGTGGGGTGGGTGGTTGGGTTTTTCGCCTGCGCGGCGGGCGCTCCTGCGCGGAGGGCGACCTCAAGGGAGGGGGCGCGGGAACGCCAATCGGTGTGCATGGCGGTGCGGGCGGCGGTTTCGTGCGGGGTCGGGTCTTCCGGGCTTGCTCGTTCTCCCCGTCGGCATGGACGCCATCACAGCGTCCAGGGTGGTGCTGCTGTGACTGCTGTGGCTGATAATGCAGGTGAGGCGGCTCGGCTGCGTAATACTTGTTAAACAAGACATCAAAACGGACATTTGTTGCAGCCCAGCAGTCACGACAGCATTATCAGCCTCAGTAGTCACACCCGTCACAGCCTCCGGAGATCACGGCGGCGTGAAAGCCTTGTTCCTTGCGTCCAACGCAAGTAACTCGACATTCATGCCATCCACGACCCGTACAAACCGGACATTTAGCGCTCCACACGCCTTCGCATCCCACATACCGGACCCCCACGCCACCCGCTGAGACGCCACGGCACCGCCGGCGCCCAGTCACACTCCTGGTCCGGTTTGTCCGTTCTCCCCCGTCGGCGAGCTCTGCTTGAGCACATTCTGGCCGGGCCTGCCGCGTACGCGACGCAACCACCCACCCAAGCTCGGCAGGCCCGGCCAGAATGTGCTCATCCTCCGGACGCAGACGGGGGAGAACGGACAAACCGGACCACACCCCGTACGAAACCGCACCCGCCGCACCCAACAGAACCAACAGCGAACCCCCGCGCGCCCCTCCCCTTGAGGTCGCCCTCCGCGCAGGAGCGCCCGCCGCGCAGGCGAAAAGCCAACCACCCCCAAAACGCAACAAACATGAGGCCGCACCACACCCCTCAAACGCAACAATCAAGAAAGCCCAACCACTCCAAAACGCACCAACCATGAAACGCAACCGCCTACAACCCACCCACTTGAAACCCCGAAGCCAAACCCGCCACCTACCCGATCGAAATGAGGGGATCCCAGCCTTCCGGCAGCGGTGCTGGTCTGTCCACTGTGGACGCGACCGTACGAAAGTCCCCATGCTCGGCCGATTCGGCGATCGCTGTCATGGTTTCCAGGACGTGCAGGCCAAGGGCGCCGGTGGCGCGATGCGGGTCGCCGGTGCGTAGGGCGCGTGCCATGTCGAGTACGCCCAGGCCGCGACCGGCTTCCGAGCCGGAGATCGGCAGGTCCCGCCAGCCATCACCATCGTAAACCCGCAGCGGACCACCGAAAGTGTTCGGATCCGGCAACCGTAGCCCGCCCTCGGTGCCGGTGATCTCGATCGCGCGCTCCGGCACCGGCGAGTCGAAGCTGAAGGTCGCGGAAGCACTGGGACCTGCACCGAAATCGAGCAGTGCGACCGTGTGGGTTGGCACCTCGACGTCGAAGACCTGGCCGGCCAGCGGGCCGGATCCGATGGTGCGTTGCCGCCGGGCCGTACGTGCCACCGCCGCGACGCGCTCGACGTGGCCGAGTGCGGCGACCAGGGCGGTCAGATAGTACGGGCCGATGTCGAAAAGTGGCCCGGCCCCGCGCTGGAACAGGAACGCCGGATTGGGATGCCAGCTTTCCGGCCCGGGGCCTCGCGTGGCGGCCACTGCCGCCAGCGGCTGGCCGATAATCCCACTGTCCAGCGCACGGATCGCCGATTGCAGGCCGGCACCGAGAAAAGTGTCTGGTGCGTTGCCGACCAGCAGCCCGCGCTCGGCCGCCGCGGACAGCAGCTTCTCGCCGTCGTCAGGCGTCAAGGCGAGCGGCTTTTCGCCGTACACATGCTTTCCGGCCTCGACGGCGGCCATCGCCACGTCGAAGTGCGCGGCCGGGATGGTCAGGTTGACGACGATCTCGACCTCGGGGATGGCGAGCGTGTCAGCGACCGTGCCGGCGTTGGCGACCCCGTATTCGTCCGCGACAGCGCGCGCTCGCGCGGTGTCGATGTCGGCGATGGCGACCACCCGCAGATCCGGAAAGCTGGTCAGGTTTTTCAGGTACTGTCCGCTGATCACTCCGGCGCCGACCACCGCGACGCCGACCGGACCACCGCTCACGCCTCCTCCAAACCAATCAGATAGTCGCGACTTTCCTTCAAGGCTGTGAAAATGTCCGTGGCGCACTCATCGAACTCGACGATCCGCGTCGCGTTTGGCGCGGCAGCGAGGATCTGCGGCACCGGCATGGCGCCGGTGCCGACCGCGACGTGCGGCTCGCCCTTGCGTACGGGCCCGTCCTTGACATGCAACGACACCACACGGTCGCCGAGTTTTCCCAGCAGTGCTGGCACATCCGCGCCACCGACGGCGGCCCAGTAGGTGTCGATCTCCAGCACGACGCCCGGCGCGAGCAGGTCCGCCAGCACCTCGATGGCGTGCCGGCCGTCGATCGTCGGCTCGATTTCCCACCAGTGGTTGTGATATCCGAGCTTGATGTCGTACGGCGCGGTCTTCTCCGCGATGCCGTTCAGCAGGTCCGCGACCTCGCGCAAGCCATCGACGCTGGTGAACTTCTCATGCTCGATGCCGCCAGGAATGATCGCCAGCGACGCGCCGATTGTGGCCACGTCGTCGAGCACCGCGTTGGCGCGATCCGGCTCGCGCAGCAGCGCGTACGCGTGCGTGCCGGTCACCGCCAGACCGAGATCGTCGGCGACTTCGCGAAAGCCCCGCGGATCGGCGGTCGGATCGTACGGCTCGACCGCGCCGAAGCCGATCTCGGCCAGCCGGCGCAGGCCGCCGTCCCGATCCGTCGCCATCTGGTCGCGCAGAGTGTAAAGCTGGACGCTCAACGGGCTCGCCATGATGTCCTCTCCGACGGTTTCCGCTCCATCGGCAGCGTAATTCTCTTATCTTTGGGTTCCAACCTTCAGTATTTATGCTTTTTTCTGTTCTAAATGAAGGAGCTCGAGGATGCCGACGTCGACGCAGCGCCAGCTCGCCGCGCTCAGCGAGCTCGCACACCTGGTGGCCAGCGGCACGGCGGTCCGCCGCGCGGACCTCGCGGCCGAGACGGGGCTGTCCCGGGCCGCCGTCGCGCAGCGGGTTGACCTGCTGATTTCGCACGGGCTGCTGGTCGAGTCGGCACCGGATCCGGTGCCCCGCGGCCGGCCGCCACGGGCCCTTGGCCTGGCCACCGAAACCGGTCTGGTGTGCGCGGTCGACCTCGGCGCGACGCACTGCCAGCTGGCCATATCCGGCCTCGGCGGCGACGTGCTCGCGGAGACCTCGGTGGCCATCGACATCGGCAACGGTCCGCAGGTGGTGCTCGCCGACGTGCTGGAGCTGATCCACGAGCTGCTGGAAAAGGCCGGCAGGCAGGCCGAGCAGGTGCTGGCGATCAGCATCGGCGTGCCCGGCCCGGTCGAGGCGGCCACCGGCACGGTCGTACGGCCGCCGATCATGCCCGGCTGGGACAGCTATCGCGTGCCGGACTTCTTCGCCGGTCACTTCCGCGCGCCGGTGCTGGTCGACAACGACGTCAACATGATGGCGGTCGGCGAGTACGGCCAGCGGCGCGACGTCGACCACCTGCTTTTTGTCAAGGTTGGCACCGGAATCGGCTGCGGCATCGTCTCGGGCGGTGTCGTGCATCGCGGCACCGCCGGCGCGGCGGGCGACATCGGTCACATCCGGTTGCCGGGTCATGACGACGTGCTTTGCCAGTGTGGCAACACAGGTTGTGTGGAGGCGGTCGCGTCCGGCTCGGCGATCGCCGCGCTGCTGCGAAAATCCGGCCTGGAGGCGACCGGCGGCCAGGACGTCGTGCGGCTGGTGTCCGAAGGCAACGCCACCGCGCGCCGCCAGGTTCGCCTCGCCGGTCAACGAATCGGCGAGGTGCTCGCGTCACTTGTCAGTTTCTACAACCCCACCACCATCGTGGTCGGCGGAAGCATCGCACAACTCCACGAAGATCTGCTCGCCGACATCCGCGGCGTCGTGTACGCGCGTGCGCTGCCGCTGGCCACTCGCGCGCTGTCCATCGAGACCTCGACGCTCGGTGAGCGCGCCGGCATCGAAGGTGCCCGCCTGTTGGCGACCCGGCACCTGCTGTCGCCGAGCGGGATCGACCAACTCATGCGGCGACGTGCCACAACGGTGTGATCTGCCAGGTTTGCGGATGCATGGGAGGATTCGCAGACATGACCGCACCTTCGTTGGCCGAGGCGGACACCGCTCCGGTCTCGCAGTGGCCGCAGGAGATGAGACGGCTCAGCCGCTGGGTACGCCGCGTCGGCGACAAATGGCGTCCGTACGTGCTGGCCGTCGTGCTGCTGGCCGGCGTCGGGTCGTACGTCCGCGTTTGGCTCAGCGACCGGGGTTTCTGGAACGACGAGCTGTGCATCGCCATCAACCTGCGCGATCTGGACTTCGGCCAGCTCACCGGTCCGTTGAAATGCAAGCAAATCGCGCCGCCGGCATGGCTTTTCGTGGAGAAAGGCCTGTTGCAGCTGACCGGACCGAGCGAGGTCGGACTGCGCACGTTTTCGATGATCGCGGCGGCGACGGCGTTGTTGCTGACCGCCACGGCGGCTCGGCGCGCGGTCGGCCGGTGGGGATCGGTGGTGGCCGCGGCGTTGGTCGTCCTGTCGCCGATGCTGGTCACGTACGCCGGGGAGCTGAAGCAATACACCACGGAGGCGGCGGTCGCGTTGATGTTGCTCGTCGTCGGCGACCGTTTCGCGGCCGACGATCGGCAGGACGTACACCGGTCCCGGCGCGCCGGCGCCTGGATGGTCGCCGGCGTCGTTGCCGCGATGTTCAGCTACAGCGCATTGATCGTGTTGGTCGGCGTGGTTGCCGCGGTCGTCTGCTTCCTGTCGTATCGGCGGAGGTTCGTCGACCTGGTTTTCTTCGTGGGGGCAACGATTCCAGTCGGCATCCTGTCGGCGGCGGTGGTGTTGCTGCGCGCATCGCAGCCACGGCTGGAAAACCAGGACGACTTCTTCCCCACCGGTCTGCCGCCGGCCGGCGCCGGTCCGCTGGAGCTGATCGGCTGGCTGCCACGGATGTGGAATGGTTTCGTGGACGCTCCGCTGTCCTGGGCGTTTCCGTTTTTCGCACTGTTGCTGGTGGTCGGCGGAATAGTAGCGTTGGCGTGGCGCGGGAAGCTGTTGTGGGCCGCGCTGCTCAGCGCCATTTTCGGAGCTGCTGTGTGCGCCGCCGCGCTCAATGGCCTGCCGCTGCAGGATCGCGTCGCGTTGTATCTGGTGGCGCCAGCAGCGATCGCGGTGGCTGCTTGCGTCGATGGCGCGGCACGCGGAGCCGTACGCGTCTTCGCCGCTCTCGACCAGCCAATCGATCCGGACATCTGGTGGAAACGCGGCCGTCCGATGACCAGCGGCCTCGGTGTCGGACTGCTGGCGGCATTCCTGCTGGCGTCGGTCGGAGGCGCCGCGGTCGTGCAGCCGGCGGCGGTCGGTGCGTACGAGGAAACGCAAATCCCCCGCTATCGCGACCCCGGTCGGGACGTTTTGCGGGACATCGCCGGCAAACTCCGGCCCGGCGACCGCGTGCTCGTCTACAACTTCAGTGCCCCGCTGGCATCCTGGTATGGCCGCCAGTACGCGATCCCCGTTGTCGGCCTGGCGAAACTGAAACGGGCCGGCACCTGCCAGCCCAAGACCGTCGACAGGCTGTTCGCCGGCGCCAACCGCGTCTGGTATGTGCACGGAGCGCGGCTGTCCACCGATCCGACCGACTACACCGCGCGGGTTTCGGCCGGTTTGGCCGGCCACGGGCGGATCGTCGCCTCGCGCGTCTTTCCCGGCAGTCGCCAGGATGCCGCGAGCAGCTGGGCTCCCGGTTGGGTCCTGGTCGACCCGCACGGCGGCGCCGACCCGCATCCGCCACGACCGCCGGGCAACCGGGAGTTTGGCTGCCTGGCGCTGAATCTCGCGCCGGTCTGACCGGGTTGCTTCCAGTTGAGGCCAGTTTTAGAAATATTTCAGTAATGTGCGCTATCGTCGCGTGGACAGGTGCGGCAGAGGCTGGGGTTAGGTGAGCGGTTACCGAGGTCTGTTCAAGGTACGCGAGTTTCGCTTCCTTTACGCCGCTTACACGCTGTCCTACCTCGGCGATCAGTTCGCCGCGGTGGCCATCTCGGTGCTGGTGTTCGGCCGCAGCGGATCGCCGCTGCTGACCGCGATCGCGTACGCCTCGGCCTGGATCCCGGCGCTGGTCGGCGGTCCGCTGCTCGGCCCGCTCGTCGACCGGTTGCCACGCCGGATGGTGCTGGTCGTCTGCGACGTGGCGCGCGCCGCGCTGGTCGGCGTCATCCTGTTGCCCGGCATGCCGGTCTGGCTGATCATCCTGCTGCTTTACGCGGCGCACCTGGCCACTCCGCCGTTCGTCGCGGCTCGCGCGGCGATCCTGCCGGACATTCTTGACGACGAGGCATATGTCACCGGCAACGGCCTGATCAACATCACCAACCAGGTCAGCCAGATCGCCGGCTTCGCGGTCGGCGGCGCGGTGGTCATCGCCATCCAGCCGACCGGCGCGATCCTGGTCAATGCGGCGACATTCCTGCTGTCGGCGGTGCTGGTGCTGGCCGGCGTACGCAGCCGTGCCGCACCGCGACGCCAGCTGGCCCGGTCCTACCGGCAGGACTGGTGGGACGGTTTTCGTTACGTCTTCACGGATCCGTGGCTGCGCGGCTGCCTGCTGCTGGTGTGGGTCACCAGCGCGTTCAGCAACGCGCCGGAGGCGATCGCCTATCCGTACGCGAAAGAGCTCGGCCACGGGCCGGTGCTGGCCGGCGTGCTGCTTGCCGCGCCGGCACTGGGGATGGTGCTCGGCGCGGTGCTGATGACCCGGGTTTTCCGGGTGGAGACACGCGATCGGCTGCTGATTCCCGGTGCGCTGCTGCAGGCTTCGGTGCTGGTGCTGATCTTCGCGCAGCCGCCGTATCCGGTCGTCATCCTGCTGTATTTCGTCGGTGGCATCGGCGGCTCGTTCATGGTGCCGCTCAACGCGATCTTCATCCAGCGCGTACGGGACGACTTCCGCGGCCGCGCGATGGCGGTGGCCATCGCCGGCCTGACCGCCGGACAGGGCCTGGGATTCCTGCTCGCCGGCGCACTCGCCTCGCTTGGTCTGCGGATGGCCATCGTCGTCGGCATTTGCGGTGTGCTTTGTGTGCTGACGACCTCGGTGACGGCACGGATGTGGTCGTCGGCCGACGGCGGCATGGACATCGACCAGATGCGCAAGGCCTCATAGCGTACGCGGCAGGCCAAAGCGGCCAATCGTCGCGTTGTCAGCGAAACGCGTGATCTCGGCGATGCCGCGGTCGTCGACCGAGAGCACCACCAGGCCATGCGCTCGCGCGATCGACGTGTGCCGATCCTGCGCGTAGCAGCCAAAAGCCGGCTGTCCGTTGGCCCTGGTCGGCACCAGCCGATACGACAGGCCCTGCCGTGCCTCGAAACCCGCGGCGAGAAACGCGGCGACCGCGGCCATGCCGAGATATTCCAGCGGCGACGGCGGCATCGTGAAGCGTACGTCCGTCGTCAGCAGCTCGACGATCTCGGCGATGTCGCCGCGTTCGTACGCGGCCGCGAACCGGTCGGCGATCGCGCGTTCGGCCGCATCCGGCAACGGCGTGCCGTCCCGCCGCTCCGGGATCGCCGACCTGGCACGTTTGAGCGCGCTGCTGACGGCGGTTTCGGTGACCTCCAACATGTCCGCCGCCTCGGCCGCGCGAAATCCCATCACGTCGCACAAAACCAGCGCGGCTCGCTGCCGTGGTGGCAGGTTTTGCAGCGCGGTCACGAAAGCCAGCGAAATCGTCTCACTGCTCTCGTAGGACGCCTCCGGGCCGGCGCTGCTGTCCGGCAGGTCGGAAGGATACGGCTCGACCCAGTTCGGCTCGGTCAGCCGGCTCGGCTCCGGGATCTGGAACGGCGGCCGCTCGTCCACCGTCGCCGGCCGGCGGCGGCTGTCGCGAAGGAAGTTCAGGCAGCGGTTGGTCGCGATCCGATAGAGCCACGTGCGTACGGACGCGCGCCCCTCGAACCGGTCAAGGCCTCGCCAGGCGGCGGTCAGCGTCTCCTGAAGCACGTCCTCCGCGTCCTGGACCGAGCCGAGGATGCGATAGCAGTGCGCGTGCAACTCGCGCCGGTATGGCTCGACCAGCTGGCCGAACGCATCACCGTCGCCGCGCCGCGCGCGTAGAAGCAGGTCGTTGGTCACCTCTGTACAGACACCGCCGAAGCCGGAAAGTAGTCGGTCGGCGGCCGACCAATCCGGGAACGGGCCGGTGTCGATATCAGCTGTCCGGCAAATATGCGTCTCGGGAGCTGATAAATGAGCGAGAGAACGACAACGACGGCGACGCAGCGGTGGACGCTGGCACTGGCCGCCGTCGGTTCCTTCATGGTGGTGTTGGACCTGCTGGTGGTCGCGACCGCGCTGACCGCGATCCAGCGCGACTTGCACGCCTCACTGGAAAGCCTGGAATGGACGGTCAATGCCTATACGGTGAGTTTTGCCGTACTTCTGCTGACAACCTCGGCGATCGGTGACCGGATCGGCCGCCGTCGCGTGTTCATCGCTGGCCTGGCGCTGTTCGCGCTGGCGTCCGCCGGTTGCGCGGTGGCGCCGGATGTCGGCTGGCTGATCGGTCTTCGTGCCGTCCAGGGCGTCGGCGCCGCGGCCGTCATGCCGATGGCGCTGACCTTGCTCAACGCCGCGTTTCCGCCGGAGCGGCGCGGCTGGGCCACCGGCATTTACGGCAGTGTCACGGCAATCGGGGTGCTGCTTGGGCCTGCGCTCGGCGGTGCGATCACCCAGGGCATCGCGTGGCCATGGATCTTCTGGCTGAACGTGCCGATCGCGCTGCTCGCGATCCCGCTGGTTTTCCGGCATGTCAAGGAGAGCACCGCGCCGGCCCGGCCGGATCCGGTCGGCCTGGCGCTCGGCGGACTGGCCGTGCTCGGGGTGATCTGGGCCCTGGTACGCGCGACCGCCGCCGGCTGGGGAAGCGCCGAGGTGGTGACCGGTCTCGGTGGCGGCGTCGTGCTCGGCATCGCTTTCGTGGCATGGGAAAGGCGTACGATCGCGCCGATGTTGCCGATGCGGCTGTTCGCCTCGCGCGCCTTCTCCGCCGGCAGCACGGCGGTCTTCTTTCTGAACGCCACGGCGACCGGTGCCATCTTCCTGACCGCGCAGTTTCTCCAGGCGGTGCAGGGAAACAATCCGTTGGAGGCCGGTCTTCAGCTGCTGCCATGGGGAGTCGCGCCGGTGGCCATCGCGCCGTTCGCTGGTGCGCTGGCCGACCGGTTCGGTGAGCGAAGGCTCGTCGTCGCCGGACTTTTCGTCGAGGTGATCGGAATCGGGTGGCTGGCCGCGATCGCCACGCCGTCGGTCGGCTATCCCCCGCTCGCCGGTGCGCTGACGCTCAGCGGCGTCGGTTTCGCGTTGGCCATGCCGGCCGTGACCAAAGCGGTCGTCAGCCTGGTCGCACCGGCCGACATCGCCAAGGCCTCCGGCACCTTCAGCACGATGCGGCAGCTCGGCGGCGCGTTTGGAGTCGCCGTCGCCGGCGCTGTCTTCGCGGCCACCGGCACGTTGGCAAACCCAGCCGGTTTCACCAAGGGCTTCGTCGCGGCAATGCTCGCCGCGGCCGCGATCGCACTGGCCGGCGCCTTGGCCGCACTCGGCCTGCACCGCCACCGCGCCACTGTCAGCGCCTCGCCAGCGCCTCGCGCAGCTGCTGGTTTTCCCGCTCCAGACGGGAAATCCGATCGCGAACCGGCTGCAGCGCGGCGGACAGCTCCACCTCGGAATAGCGCGGAGTGATGTGCTGTGCGCAGTTCCAGTTCAGTCCCTCGACCTGGATGACGACGATCCGCTCCGGCCGCCCGTCGGTGCGTACGGACTGCACCCGCTCGGCCAGCTCGGGGTCGTCGGCGAGCTCGACCGTGCGCGCCCGGCCGAAGACCTTCAGCCGGCGTTGTCTCGCGTAGTCCATGAAAAACAGCGCTACGCGGTTGTCACCGCGCAGGTTGCCGGTGGTGATGTACTGCCGATTTCCCCGCACGTCGGCGAAAGCGAGCGTATGTTCGTCGAGCACGTGCACGAATCCCGGTGGACCGCCGCGAAACTGCACGTACGGCCAGCCGGTCTCGCCGACGGACGCGACATAGCAACCGTCGCGTTCGGAGATGAATCCGGCCTCCGCGGCGGTCAGCGGATCGGGGCCGTCATCGAGCAGGGCATGCGTCGCGGCGCGTGCGCTGCCCTGCTCCTCCTGGACCTTGCGCACGCACGTCGTGTAGGCGACGTTGGCATATCGGCTCATCGCGACCTCCTCCGTGTATTACGATGAGCATCGTACGTTCCGATCGCCGTCGGAAGAGAGTGTGATGCCGGACACCTGGCTGCCGCAGCCGGACCTCGCCACCGTCGAGGTCGGCACCATCCTGCAGGCCCTGGCCGATCCGGTGCGCCTGCAGATCATCCGCGCGCTCGATCTCGCCGGCGAGTCCACCTGCACCGCGCTGGACGTGCCGGTGAAGGTCTCGACGGTGTCGCATCATCTGCAGGTGCTGCGCGAATGCGGCCTGGTCAGCAGCAGAGTCGTCGGCAACACCCGGCCGAGCCGGCTCCGGCGCGCCGACCTGGAACGCCGTTTTCCCGGTCTGCTCACCGCGATTCTGGCAGCATCGCCACCGACCGCCGAATGATCTGGATTTTCAGCCGGCTGAACGTGAATTCACGGATGTGATCAGCCTTTGTTCCAGGTCAGGAAAACAGCCGCCGAACTCTTGACGATCGGTGGTTCTGCGTTGACACTACTGGTGATCCGGGTCACTCGAGGCCATAACCCCGCCTTTTCGAGGAGAACCGATGGCTGTGTCACGTGTTTTGCTGCTCGCCGCCGTCATCCTGGCCTCAACGGTGGCAGGTGCGGCGCCGGCGCCGTTCACTCATCCCGGCGTGCTGGTGAGCCGAGCGCAGCTGGACTTCGTCCGCGGCAGGGTGCAGGCCAACGCACAACCGTGGAAAGCCGCCTTCGACCAGCTGATCGCCAGCTCGTACGCCTCGACCTCGCGCAAGCCCAAAGCGCGCTCGGTGGTCGAGTGCGGGCCGTATTCCAACCCCAACAACGGATGTACGGACGAGCGCGAGGACGCGATCGCCGCATACACCGACGCGCTGGCGTGGTATGTCACGCGCAATGCCGCCTATGCGGCGGCGGCGATCCGGCTGATGGACGGCTGGTCGGCCACGATCACCAGCCACACCAACAGCAACGCGCCGCTGCAGACCGGCTGGGCCGGCTCGTCGTGGGCTCGCGCGGCGGAAATCATCCGCTACACCTACACCGGCGGCTGGCCGCAGCTGAGCCGTTTCAGCACCATGCTGCGCAACGTCTATCTGCCGGTGGTCATCAAAGGCAGCAATTCCAACGGCAACTGGGAACTCACCATGATGGAGGCCGCGGTCGGCATTTCGGTGTTCCTGGACGACAAATCCAGCTACGACACCGCGATGGCCAAGTATCTGGCGCGTGTGCCGGCGTACGTCTATCTGACCAGCGATGGCGCGCTGCCGAAGGTGACACCGGGAAGTGGCCTCAACACGCGCGACAAGATCATCGCGTACTGGCAGGGCCAGAGCACCTTCGTCGACGGGCTGACGCAGGAGACCTGCCGCGACTTCGTGCACACCGGCTATGGCATCGCGTCGATCTCCGACGTCGCGGAAACCTCGCGGATCCAGGGAAACGACCTCTACAGCGGCGAGGTTGGCACGCGTTTACGTTACGCGCTCGGCTTCCAGGCACAGTACGAGCTCGGCGCCGCACCGCCTTCGTGGCTGTGCAAGGGATCCGTAAAGCGCGGTCTCGGACCGGTGACCGAGGTCGGCTTCAACGCGATGAGTTTCCGGCTCGGCAACACCATGACCAACACGCGGACGCTGACCGAGCGCAACCGACCGGCCGGCACGAACAACCTGTTCGTCGCCTGGGGGACGTTGACGCACGCGCAGAACCCCAACTGACCGAGGAGCGCATACGACAACGCCAGGTGGTCGAGGCCGCGCGCATATGCCGAGTATGCGTGGAAAACGTCGTCACCATCGCGGACGAAGACATTCGCGGCCGGATAGTCGCCGGCGTACGCGTCCGCCGGCAACGTCCGGTCGTTGTAGTCGGCGAAGCCAGCGGCCGGGTCGAGCCGCGGTGCAGCTTCGTACGCGCTGCCAGCCATTCCTCGCGTGACACCACCGGCGGGCAGGGTCATAGGGCACTCCGTCCGGGTCGGACAACACTTCTCCGAAAGACGGACACCTGCCGCCGGCGAAACTCATCGCCGCTGTCCGGCCTTTTGCGATCCGCCGGTGGAGACCATGAGTCCGCGCAGGTAGTGCGCCTGCACCTGCGGTCCGGTGAGCGCGTGGTCGTACAGCGCGACCTCGTCGACGCAGCCGTGGAAACGCGTGTTGGCGTCGTCACCGCGCGCACCGATCTTGAGCGTGGAGCTGCCCAGCGTCGGCTTCGGCAAAGCCAGCTCGGCCTCCGCTTTGCCGTCCAGATAGACGACCAGCGTCACGCCGTCGTAGGTCAGCGCGGCGTGGTGCCACTGTCCATATTGGACGGACGTGTGGCCGGTGACCAACGGCGGCGCCGCGCCGTCGTTGAGCAGGAAGGCCTGCAGCTTGTTGCCAGTGGTCAACCGCAAGCCAAATCCGCGGTACGCCGGTGCGTCATATTTTTCCACGATGGCTTGCTGTTGCGAGGTGTCGACGTTGATCCACGCTTCCGCTGAGAAGGGTCCGGATGGTGACACCGACAGCGCATTGGGCACCTCGACGAATCCGTTGCCGTTCAGACAAACCGAGCCATCCGAGTCACCGGCGATCGCGCCGGCCTGGCCGGTCACCGAGCCGGCCTGGTAAGTGCCGTTGGCGTGGTACGGCGACGAGTCGACGGCCGTACCGGAGTCGCCAAGGCGCCAGTATGCCGTCGCGCGGTCCTGTGCGATCAGATCCGCGTACGCGAGCGCCGAGACCGTCGCCACCTGTACGGTCAGCTTGCGCGAGACCGGCGAGCCGTTGGAGGGTGTCGTCGTTACGGTCAAGGTGTAATTTCCGATGGCAGCCGAGGTTGGCGGCCGTACCGTGAAACTGACCGGCTGCCAGCCAAACTTTCCGTTGCTCGCCACCGAGAATCCGCTGGCCGCCGGGACGGTCCAACCGGTCGGCGCGGCGATCTTGACGCTGCCGCCTACAGTGCCGGCACCGATTGCCTCGACCGTGCCGGTGACCGTCAGGTCCTGGCCGCGCTGCACGACACCGCGTCCGGCGGACAGTACGGTCGGGCGAGCCTGGTCGGACTGAGTGACCGCGACCGTGTCGTAATGCGCCATGATCGTTGCCACGCCGGTGAAAGCGCCGAGGTCGACGGTCTCGCCGGCAGCGTCGAAATCATGTGACGTGCCGCCGACCGTCACCGAGGACAGTCGATAACCGGCCGGAGCGCGCAGGTGCAGGATGGTGTGCGATGGCGCGAACCTGCCGGCCGCTGCCGGCGGTGCGCTCACCGTGGCGGTGATGGATCCCTGTGACAGCTGCGAATCTATCTGGTAGGAGACCGGTCCGAAGGCGGTCGGCAGGTTGGTGGCCGCGATGGACTTGCCGGACGTCAGCCAGCCGCGCGGCGTCGCCGGCGCGATCTCCAGCGAGTCCGGCGTGCCGTCGCCGAGCAGGTTTTCGCTCACCAGCAAGGCACGCAGGTTTTGCAGGTACGTCGCGTTGTTTGCCGACAGCGGCGGAAAATACTGGCTGCGATAGTACTCACCGAGCGACGGGCACGGCGCGATCGTGGTGCCCTCGCCGCCGATGAACGTGTTCGGCGTCAGGTCCTGGCCGAGTTTTCCGTAGAACTGGACGTTCAGCCGGTCGGCCTCACCCTGGTCGGACAGGAACTTTCCCCATGCGTAGCCATACTGCTGGTCGACGCCGCTGGACTTGTAGCCCGGCGTGGACGCGTCGGGGAAGTTGAGCGGAGCGTCCGACTC
Organism: Fodinicola acaciae; assembly: GCF_010993745.1. NCBI lineage: Bacteria > Bacillati > Actinomycetota > Actinomycetes > Mycobacteriales > Fodinicola > Fodinicola acaciae. The sequence goes on along the minus strand of NZ_WOTN01000002.1, from coordinate 2,202,555 downwards.
GCAGCCACCGGGATCGATGCCGTACAGGTTGAACCTGGTCAGTCCGAGGAAAAGTCCGCCGTGCCTCTCCACGTATTTCTTGATGCCGTTGGCCTCCGGGCTGCCTGGTGGGAAGATGCCGGTGCCGAGCACGTATCCGATCGTCAGGTTCCAGTAGCTGCCGTCCCGTGTGCCGGTGATCGGGTCGTACGGCTTGGACGCGGCCGGGTCGAGCAGCGAGATCGGCACGAACAACGACCCGTCGGCCAGCTTGACCGACGACCGGCTGACCGCCGCGAGTATCGCCGAACGCAGACCGCTGGCCTGCGCCGCGAACTGGTCCGCGAGCGAGGTGTTGCCGATCTTCCGCAGGGCGACGGCGAAATCGCGCATGCCGCGCCATGCCTCGGCCTGGTGGTGCACACCGTAGACGGGGACGACGATGTCCGAGCCGTACTGCTCCTTTTCCAGCAGGCCGTTGGCGTCGCGAGCGCGCTGGGCGGCGAAGCCGATCGAGCCGTTGTCGAGCCAGTCGGTGTAGGTCGCGAGGTTTTGGTTGATGAAAGAGGCATCGTTGGTGCGGAAGTAGTATTCCGCGGCCTCCTGCAGCTTGAGCCCCTTCTCCCAGTTCGGAAACACGGTCGCGCCCTGACCGCGGCCGAGCAGCTCCTGCAGCTGTTGGCGATAGTCGGTGTTGTAACCGAAAGCACCGATCATGCTGATCGTGCTGTCGACTTCCGGAATGAACGCGAATGTGTCGTCTGTCGACTCGTAATAGGTGCCGATGCTCTGCTGATAGCCCATCACCAGGTTTTGCAGCATCAGGTTGCGCATCGCGTCGGCCGCGTACGTCTCCGGGATGTCGATGGTCGCACCACCGGCCAGGACTCCTTGCCAGTAGGAGACAATCTGCTGCCGAGCCGCCGCGTAACCGGCGGCATCGACACCGACCGAGCTGAGGTCGGCCGGGTTGTTCGCGACGACGACGTAGATTTCGGTGGCGCCGGGCGAGAACGTGAGGTTTGGCGAGCTCCAGCTGGCCGAGCCGGAGTATTTGACGTACGACCGGCCGTTGTAGGACAACGTGTTGTTGCTCGCGGTGATGTTGCCGACATCGGAGTTGCTGACCGTCACGCGCAAACGTGACGAGCCGGAGCCGGGGTGGATGGTGTATTTCAGGTAGCTGACCAATGGCCCGGTCGTCGAGCCGACGCGCGTACTGAACGACTCGCGGTCATAGCGCGTACCGGTGGCGTCGGTGTAACTGTTGACCAGGATCGGCAGATATCCACCGGCCAGCGTCGGATCGGCCAGCCGCGACTGCACACTGCCGTAGGACTCGCTGCCCTCGGCACCGACGCCAAACGTCACCGACTGGTTGGGACCGTGGTTTTTGGCCCAGTTGGAGAGAATCTCGCTGCCGTCGGCGACATGCAGCGCGAACGCGCGGGTCGCCAGATAGGTCGACGCGGTCGGTTTCGGATAGGTGAACGGCAGATAGTAATAACCGGAGTTGGTGTGCGCCGGACCGGCGGTCGCGGCCGGCGGCAGCAGGTCGCGTACGGCCGCGAGGCTCGGACCGTTCGGCGCCTTCATCAGCTGCTCACCCCACTGGTCGGTGCCGCTGTTGAGCGCGTCGTTGATCCGCGCGACCTCGTCCGGCCGCTGCGTACGCGGCGGGGTCGGTTGGCCGGAAGCGGGAGATATCATCGTGGTCAACAAAACAGCGATCGCGGCGAGAACGGTGCACACACGGGTCATCGAACCTCCGAACGCGAGGCGACCAACAGGTGTGGACCAGTATTCGCCGACCGTACCAGGCGTCAAGAGGAATCCGGCGCTTCACCGGTAATTCGCCCAGGCCGTCCGCATTCGGACACCACGGGCGGCTGGTGACTCCGTCATCGAGGTGAAAACCGGACGGTTTGCGATCAATACTTAGTGGTGGCGGCATTTAATAGGTACGGATGCCTATTGTTCCGAACGCCACGGCCTGTCGGAATTGGGACACCGCTGTCCCCAGCATGCGCCACGTCACCCCGTTCGTGGTGCTCACGCCCTGTCCGGAGGTCATTCATGAGAAGAATCCTGGGCATCGCCGCGATGATCTGTGGCCTCACGGCCGCGACGGTGATGACCGCTCCGACCGCCGCCTCCGCCGTACTCGCGACCGATTTCCACGGCATCGTCGCACTCTCCAACTGCTCCGGCTCGGTCGTGAAGCCACCGACCGCCGCCGCGACCGACCCCGCGCTGGTGCTCACCAACGGACACTGCCTGGAAACCGGCATGCCGCGGCCCGGCCAGGTGATCACCAACCAGTCCTCCAGCCGTACGTTTTCCTTGCTGTCCAAGGACGGCCAGTCGCGGCTCGGCACGCTGCGAGCGCGCAAGGTCATCTACTCGACGATGACCAACACCGACGTGACGCTCTACCAGCTCACCACCACCTACCAGCAGATCCAACAGACGTACGGCATTTCCGCGCTGAACCTGCCATCGACGCATCCGACCGCCGGCGCGCGCATCGACGTGGTCTCCGGCTATTGGCGGACGATCTATTCCTGCGGCATCGACGGTTTCGCGTACGAACTGCACGAGGCCGACTGGATTTTCAAGGACTCGATCCGCTACACGTCGGCCTGCCACGTCATCGGCGGCACCTCCGGCTCGCCGATCGTGGAATCCTCGACCGGAAACGTCGTCGGCGTCAACAACACGACCAACGAGGACGGCGAGCGCTGCACGCTGAACAACCCGTGTGAGGTGGACGCCGCCGGCAACGTGACCGTACGGCGCGGCATCGGCTATGGCCAGGAGACCTACATCATCCCCGGCTGTCTGAAGGCCGGCAACGAAATCGACCTGACCAAGGCCGGCTGCACCCTCCCCCGCCCGTAAGTCCGCATGGCCACCATGCTTGCGTTGGGTGCAAGCATGGTGGCCATGCGGCCAGGGTGTGCGTCCACGGCGAAGGCTGCTGCCCGTCCCATGAGGTGCCGCCGCCCGCGGTGTAGTAGCTCGCGTATCGCATGAGGCCGTCGGAACTCGATCCCTTGTACGTGACCACGTGCGCCGTTCCGCTCGCTGAGGGCTCCGGAGAACTCTGCGACGTGCTGTTCGACTTACCGTCGGCGTGCTGGCCAGCGACGAGCAGCGCACCGCCGGCCACGCCGGCGCACATGAGAAGGACGAGCACGAGCGCGCCGGATGCGATGCCGATCGCCGCTCCGGCACTGAGTCTCCGGCCGCCAGGTTGGTGGCACAGGCGCGTACGTCATGACCTTTCCGCCGTTCTGACGGAAAGCAGACTACTGCGCCTGGTCGGTGCGCGAGACCGTTTCAGCTGTCCCCGTCTCCACACACCAGCTGGAGGTCCCTCGGCGGTCACCTCGCTGACGTAACGACTGTTATGCTCTCCATGAAACAGTCGGAGGTGGCGCATGACCAGCGGTGCGTTGTTCATCGCGGTTTTCCTGGCCTGCGCGGTCGAGGCCGTGGAAGCGGTGACGATCGTGCTCGCCGCCGGTACGGCCAGAAACTGGCGTTCGGCGCTCCTCGGCACGCTGACCGCACTGGTCACGCTCGCCGCGATCGTCGCGGCGCTCGGACCGGCGCTCACGTTGTTGCCGATCGAGTTGCTGCGGCTCGTGGTCGGCGCTTTGTTGTTGGTCTTCGGCCTGCAATGGCTGCGAAAAGCGATCCTGCGCGCGAGCGGTCACAAGGCCCTGCATGACGAGGACGAGATTTTCCGCGCGCAGCTGGCCGACGCGAAGAAGGTCGGCACCGACTGGTACGCCTTCACGCTGTCCTTCAAAGGCGTGTTGTTGGAAGGCTTGGAAGTCGCGTTCATCGCGCTGACTTTTGGCAGCAACCAACACAACGTCCCGCTGGCCGCGCTCGCCGCCGGCGCCGCGGTCGTGATCGTGGCCGGTGCCGGCGCGCTCGTACGCGCGCCACTCGCACGAGTGCCGGAAAACGCGCTGAAGTTCGTGGTCGGCATCATGCTCACCGCATTCGGCGTCTTCTGGGCCGCGGAAGGCGCCGGCGCCGTGTGGCCAGGCAAAGACGTGGCGCTGTTCGCGATCGTTCCGGCGGTCGCGGCGTTCGCGCTGGCCTTGGTCGCCGTCCTTCGCCGAGTCCGAGTGAGGCAGGCATGATCCGGTGGATCCGCGCTTTTGGCGCCTTCTGTTATGACTTCGTCGTCGGCGACGACTGGCGTGTCGCGGTCGCGATTCTCGTGGCGATCGTCGCGACCTGGCTGCTGAGCCTCAACCACCTGCCGGCGTGGTGGGTCCTGCCGGTGGCCGTCGTCGCTGTCGTGCCGTGGAGCCTGTGGCGCGCGCGTCGCCGAGACAACCAGTCATGACCGACCAGGGCTGGCTGCTGCTCGTCTATCGCATCCCGTCGGAGCCGACGCGGTTGCGCGCCACCGTGTGGCGCCGGCTGAAGGGTTTGGGGGCCATCTACCTGCAAAGCGCGGCCGCCGCACTGCCGGCGAGCCCGGCCGCCGAGCGCGCGCTGCGCAAGCTGCAGCACGAGATCGTCGGCATGTCCGGCACCGCCGTGCTCATGTCGTGCGACGTGCTGGTCGGCGAGCAGGACGTACGCGCGGCGTTCCTGGCCGCCCGTGACGACGAATACCAGGAAATCGTCGACAAGTGCCAGGATTTCCACGGGCAGCTGGAGAAAGAGTACGTCGCCAACCACTTCACCTTCGCCGAACTGGAGGAGAACGAGGAGGACCTGACCAAGCTGCGTAACTGGTTTGGCAAGGTCACCGACCGCGACGTTTTCGGCGCCTCCGGCCGGAAAGCCACCGAGGCGGCGCTGCGCACTTGCGAAGAGGCGCTGGAAAAGTACGCGGCACGCGTCTACACCGAGGAAGCCGAAACCCGCTGAACCACCGGCCGCGCTAGCGGTCTGAGCGGCGGCGGCGAAGGGAGAACCTCTCGAAGACGGAAAGCTCTCCGTGCGGTTTGTTCACGTTGTAGTAGGTGACCTCGATCGAGGTGATGTCGCCCGGTCGGCGGCCTGGATCGACGGTGAAGGCGGCGAAGCCGTACGGATGCTCCAGGTCGCGTACGGCGCTCCACACCGCCTTTTCCTTGGTGTAGATGGCCGTACGCTTGCCGGTCGACGGATTCGGCGCGGTCACGCCGGTGATCACCTTGCCGGTGCCGTCGGTGAAGAACTTTCCGTTGGTGGTGCCGGAAACACCGCCGCCACCGAGCACCATGTGGACGGTTCCGTGCTCGGAGTCGATGGCGTCGGTCGCCGTCGACACGGGTTGCGGGGTCAAGGTTTCGCTGCCCGACACGACACCGCGCACCGCCAGCGAGCGCTCGTAGTCGTGTTCATGGCCGCACAGCACCAGATCCACGCCATAGCGGTCGAAAAGCGGACCGTATTTCTCGCGCAGGCCGAGATCGGCGCCGTTCGCGTCCGAGGTGCTGACCATCACCTGGTGCATCGCGACCACGATCCAGTCGATGCCGCGGTTTTCCCGTGCCGCGGCCAGGTCCTTCTCCAGCCAGGCGAGTTGCCGGCCGCCGGAATAGCCATTGACGTACACGTCGCCGCCGTCCTGCAGGCAGTTGTCGTCGTTTTGCAGCACCACGACATGCACCGAGCCGGCCGTGAACGAATACCAGAGGTTGGCCAGCTCCGCGTCGGTTTCGGTGGACGGCAGGGAAAAGTATGCCTGGTACGCGCCGAGACCGATCGGGCCGTTGGCCTTTTCGATCTCGTGGTTGCCGGCCGCCGGCATCCACGGCCGAAAGCGCGCCGAGCGAGTGTTGTTCGCGAAGAAGTTGTTCCACGTACGCACGCGATCGACGTCGAGGTTGGCATAGCACAGATCTCCGTTGAGCAGATGGAAAAGCGGCGCGACCGTCTCGATGCCGGTGACGATGTCCATGGTGGCCGGCGTGGAGTTGGCGTCCAGGCCGACCGTGCCGTTGGCGGCCCAGGTCACCTGCGGCGCCGACTGGTCGCCGAAACTGGTGAAGGTGAACGGAGCACGGCCGGACGGAGCGGTGCGGAAGGTGCCGGCATCCGGCGTCGCGCCGTCGTGCTGCACGGCGTAAACATAGTCGGTGCCTGGCCGCAACCGGTCGAGCTCGGCGTGATGGATCCAGACCGTACGGCCAGAAGTGCCGTCGACGTACGTTTTCGTGACGGCGTCGACACATGACCCGAAACCGCCGTCAAGCGTGCCGTAGAGGACGCGCGGCCGGCGTACGGCGCCGGCGGTGATCCACGAGGCGACCATCTGGCGCGCCGGGTTCCGGCCGAAGGTCAGGTGCAGGCCCTGCACCGGTGTGGCGCCTTTTCCCACCTTCGGGGCAAAAGCCGGAGTCTGGCCGAGCAGCGGAGCGGCGGCTCCGGCCGCGCCGAGAAGGCCGAGCGCGCCTCTGCGGGTGACGGACATTCGTGGCTCCTCACGTCAACGTGTCGAGGTGAACGTAGGGGCCGCCGACGAAACGACCGTGAACGGCCGCTGTCCGGAGAGTGAACCAAGGCCCGGTCGTCTCCGCCGTGCGCGCGGCACCTTTCTCGAAGCGCGCGTCGATACGGTCCCAGGCGGCTCGCGAACATCAGCGGCGGCTAGGGCGATGCTGGCGTGACTGCTGTGGCTGACAATGCAGGTGAGGCGACCTGACCGCGTAGTACTTGACATCAAAACCGGACATTTATCGCCAACAGCAGTCGCAACAGCATTACCAGTCTCAGTAGTCACATCCGCCACAGTCCCCGCGGATCGCTGTGGCGTGAAGGCCTTGTTTCTTGCGTCCAGCGCTAGTAACTCGACATTCACACCATCCGCGACCCTCGCAATCCAGACATTTAGCGCTCCGCACGCCTTCGCATCCCACATAGTGGACCTTCACGCCACTCATCGGGACGCCATGGCATTCCCGGCGACCTAGCCACACTCCTGGTCCACACCACCCACCCAACCGCACACGCGGCACCCAACCCAACCACAAACAGACCCCGCGCACCCCTCCTACCAACGCAACAATCATCACGCTGGAGCCGTACGCGAGCGGAAACATGTCAACACGATGGAAGACGAAAGCATCAAACGCGCTTTTCCCGCGCCGAAACTCGCCAGGCTGACCGCGCTGAAAGACGCGTACGATCCCGAGAACGTCTTCCACCTCAACCACAACATCGCGCCGAGCCGGTAGGGAGAAACCGCCATGCGCCGCATCATCAACTCCACCTTCATCACCGTCGACGGCGTCACCGAGCAGCTGGAAAAATGGCATTTCGACGACCACGGCGAGCAGGCTTTCGACTACGCCATCGAGCGGATCCAGGGCTGCGACGCGCTGCTGCTCGGCCGGAAGACGTACGAGATCTACGCCGCGGTCTGGCCGACGCGCGACGACAAATGGGCCGAGCGCGCCAACAACATCAACAAGTACGTCGCGTCCAGCACGTTGACAACCGGCAGCTGGGACAACACCACGATTCTTTCCGGCGACCTGGTCGAGGAGATCACCGCGATCAAGGCACAGCCAGGTCAGGACATCCTGATGAACGGCTACGGTCCGGTGGCGCGTACGTTGGTCGAGCACGGGCTGCTCGACGTGCTGGAGCTGTGGATCCATCCGGTTTTGTTCGGCGGCGGCTCGCCAAACGAGCTGCTTTTCCACGAAGGCACCGGCGCCAAGCTGTCGCTGGCCGGCACGCGTACGCTCGACTCCGGCGTCGTCATCCTGACCTACGACGTGGTCAACTGATCGTCGCCAGAGCCTCGCGCAGCTCGACCGCGCGCAGGTCCCGCGGATCCGGGGTCATGGCCAGGCCACGTTGCCAGGTGGACCTGGCCCGCTCGGCGTCACCGGCCGCGGCCTGCGCGTATCCGAGGTGGATCAACGAGTTCACCTGGATAGCGCTTTTCAGCTCCTGATAGATGTCGATGGCCTGCTGGTAGTAGTCGGCGGCGGTCGCATACTCCCCCAGGCCGGCGTGCGCGGCGCCGAGCTCGTCGAGAATGTCCGCCTCGGTCATCCGCCGGTTGGCGGTGCGGCTGACCTCCAGCGCCTGCCGGCCCAGCTCGATGCCCTCGCGATAGCGCTCCACCGCCACGTACGCGGCGGCCAGGTTGCCGAGGATCATCGCGTCCAGCGCTGGCCGGCCGAGCGCGGCGTTGACCTCCAGCGCCTGCCGGTGATGATCGATGGCCTCCTCCGGGTGACCGGCGTCCTGCAGGGTCATGCCGAGGTTGGTGAGCATCCCCGCCTCGGCCGCGCGATCGCCGAGTTTTCGGTATTGCTCAAGCGCTTCACGGGTGGCGGCAATGGACTCCAGGAACGCGCCGTGATTCTGGTACGCGTCCCCGAGGCTCGCCTGGACGACCGCTTCGGCATCCGGATCGCCGGACCGCCGCGCGGATTCCAGCGCGCGCCGCAGCATCAGCGCGGAGTCGTGCCACGGCCGATTGTCGTTGAAATAGCACTGAAGCACGGCGGCGAGCCGCCACGCGGCCGGATGTTCGCCGGCGTCGGCGGCATAGCCGACGGTTGCGATCAGGTTGTTTCTTTCCGCGTCCAGCCAGGAAAGCGCGCTCGCGCGGTCGGTGAAGGTGAGCGGTTGGATGCGATGTCCGGACGCGACCGGAATGGCGCGCAGCTGACCTGGCAGGTGTTCTCTGGCGTTGAGCGCGGTGCGGACATACCAGTCGATGATCCGCGGCCTCGCCTCGGCCCGGTCGGCGTCCGGCAGCTCGGCCGCATAGCGCCGGATCAGGTCGTGCTGCTCGTAGTGGCCCGGCCGCCGTTCCTGCAGCTGGCTCGCCGACACCAGGCCGTCGAGCAGTTTTCGGGTCTCCGGCACGGTTTTCGCGGCCATCGCGGCGACGGCCGCGGCGGTGCCGTCGGTGCCGGGCAGCGCGGCGAGCAGCCGGAAGACGCGCGCCGCGTCTGGATCGAGCGCACCGTACGACCAGGACAGCACCACGCGCAGGTCGCTGGCGAAATCCTCGTCGTTGTGCAGCTCGTCGAGCCGCCGGCGCTCGTCACGCAGGCCGGCGACCAGGTCGGTGAGGTCGTCGCCGGGCGTACGCGTCGCGCGCTCGGCCGTGATGGCCAGCGCCAGCGGCAGATAGCCGCACAGCCGCACCAACTCGCCGGCGCCGGCCGAGGCGGCCGCCAGTGGCGCGATCTTTCGCAGCAGTGCCAACGAATCCGCCTCGCTGAGCTGGTCGAGCGTGATCCGCCGCGCGCCGTCTCTGGCGACCAGGCCGCGCAGCTGGCTGCGACTGGTGACCAGCACCAGCGGGCCGGAGCCGGGCAGCAGCGGACGCACCTGGTCGGAGTCGCGCGCGTTGTCCAGCACCATGAGTACGCGCTTGCCGGTCAGGGTCGTACGCAGCAGCGCCGCGCGCGCGTCGACGTCGTGCGGGATGCGGCTGGCCGGCACCGCGAGCGCACGCAGGAACGACGCGAGCACCGCCGACGGCTCCAGCGGCTCGGCCGGACCGTATCCGCGCAGGTTGACGTAGAGCTGGCCGTCCGGAAACCGGTCGGCGACCCGGTGAGCCCAGTGCACCGCCAGGCTCGTCTTGCCGACCCCACCCATGCCGCCGAGCGCGGCGATCAGGATCGGACCGCCGGCGTCGAAATCCGGCAGGAGCGCGTCGAGCGCGTCGATCTCCGCCTGCCGGCCGGTAAAGGCGGCGACGTCGGTCGGCAGCTGCCGCGGAATCGGCGGCGCCACGGTGACCGCGCCGTGCCGTGGCGACGGCGTGACCAGCGCCGCGTCGGCGGTCAGGATCTGGTGGTGCAGCTGTCGCAGCGGCGCGCCGGGGTCGCTGCCGAGCGCTTCGGCCAGCTCGCGGCGTAACCGCTCGTAATGCACCAGCGCGTCGGCCTGCCGGCCGCTCCGATAGAGCGCCAGCATCAGCTGTCCGACCAGCCGCTCGTCGAGCGGATGGCTGAGCACCTTGCTGCTCAGCTCGGCCAGCATGGTGGCGTGCTGTCCGGTTTGCAGCCGCAGGTCGTTGTACGCCAGCTCGGCGGCCAGCCGCTCATGGTTGAGCTGGTCGCGGACGCTCTGCAGCCAGCCGGTGTCCAGGCTCGCGAAGGCCTCGCCACGCCAGAGGCCGAGCGCCTGGTCGAACAGCTCGATCGCGGCATCGTCGTCGTCGACCGTGTGTGCGCGGCGCAGCAGCTGCCGAAAACGGTGTAAATCAATCCTTTCCGGATCGGCGGCGAACACGTACCCCGCCGAGGTGTGCCGGATGACGGTGTCGCCAAGCGCACGGCGCAGCCGCGAGATGTAGCTGTAGAGCGTGCCGTGCGCACGACGTCGTACGTCCACGTCCCAGGCGCGCTCGATCAGCGTGTCCGGCGGGATCGCGTTGTTGGCATCGACCAACAGCGCGGCCAGCACGCACTGCTGGCGCGCGTGGCCGACATCTATCCGGCGGCCGGCGGCTCGTGCCTCGACTGCTCCAAGGACCGCGAATTCCATGCTCGATCTCTTGTCGGCGGTTGCTCTCCGGCATCTGTATACACGGCCGCGACCACCGCGACGGTCGGATTCGCCGCAGAACCGGCGGGCCGGCGCCGATATATCCTTTTCAGTCTACCGAGAGGAGTGGTGATGCCAGCGTCGTTTGTCGTACTCCGCCAGACCGGTCACGACCAGTTCGAGTTCGTCGCCGAGGTGGAGCGCCGGCCCGGTCTGCCCGCCAGGAAGGCGCGTCGCGCCGCGATCGTGGCGGCGATCGGCGGCGAACCGGCGGCCGGCGAGACGTACGCGGCGATCCTGCGCAGCGAATGGCGCATCGGCTTTGACTGGTAAACCGATTCAGCACGGAAGATCTCCTGACTTTCACTAGACTCACCCGATAAGCACGATTTTGGTGTCGTATGGGGCCTGTCGGCTCGTCAACCTCGAGCGAGGGTTTCACCATGGTGCGTTTGGAAGCGCGTCATCTGCGGGTGCTGTGCGTGATCGCGGATGCCGGCAGCTTGCGCAAGGCGGCGGTGCAGCTGGAGATGACACAGCCGGCGCTCACCGCGCAGCTGCAGCGGATCGAGGCGGCGCTCGGCGGTCCGGCGTTCCTGCGCGGCGCCGACGGCTGCCGGCCGACGCCGCTCGGCCAGTTTCTGGTCGCTCGCGCGCGGCCGCTGCTGGACGACCTCGAGTCGCTGCTGGAGAGCGCGGTCGGCCTGGCCGCCGACGGCGAGCGGCAGCAGCTGCGCGTCGGTTGTACGCCCAGCCACGTCACCACCGGTTGGCTGGAGCGGCTGCGGTCGCTCGCGCCCGAGGCCGAGGTGGTGCTGCACGTGGACAACTCGGCGCGTACGTTGATGGGCCTGCTCGGCCAGCGCCAGCTCGACTTCGCCTACCTCTACGCCAACGAAGGCTCGTCCTTTCCGGTCCTGCCGGGAGTCGAGCAGCGTACGGTGATGGCGCGCGAGCCGCAGTTCGTCGCGGTCTCCGCGGACAGTCCGTTGGCCGGCGCGGAAAAAGTGGAGCTGACCGACCTCGCCGACGCCTCCTGGGTGGTCAACTCCTCCGGCGACGACGAGGCGGCGCACATCCGCCGGGTGTGCGCGAGCGCCGGTTTCGCGCCGCGACTGGTCAACATCTCCGACATCCCGACCAGCCGCGCGCTGATCGTACGCGGCGACTGCATCGCGGTCTGCCAGCCGACCTCGATGCCCAAGGACGGCCTGGCCGTACGCCGGATGATCGGCGACCCGTTCGGCGTACACCTGTTTTTCGCCTGGCACCGGGAAAGTGCGTGGGCATCGCTGGTGTCGGACGCTTTCGACGCGCTGGTGGCCGAATATGTCGGCGGCGCCGGTCGCAATCCGGAATATGGCGAGTGGCTGCAGCACGGCCTGGTGCTGCAATAGCCGTCGGCTCGGCGAAGGAAAACCCTCTGGACACGGGGTTAGGGATGTCCAGAGGGTTTCCGGTCAGTCAGGCCGCTGCCGCCGGCGCGAACAGGTTGGCCCAGATCTGGTCGACGCGGCTGCGCTCGGCCGCGTTCGGTTGCGTGTTGGTGCACGACGGGCCGGGGCCGCCGCCGGACATCAGCTCACTGCACGGACCGGAGTAGTGGTCCGGCAGGCCGAGCACGTGACCGGTCTCGTGGGCGACCACGCGCAGTGAGTAGTATTCCTCGTTTTGCTGGTAGTCAAGGAAAACATAGCCGTGGCCGCGGCCGTCGGTGCTCGCGTACGAGCCGCGCGAGTCGTTGCCTTCGTAGTAGCTGAAGTCGGCGTTGGAGCCGGACACCAGGCGTACGTTGTGGACGGCGTTGTTCCAGATCGACGCGCTGTTGGAGATCTCCGAGGAGAACGACGGAGCCTGGCTTGCGTTGTAGACCACCGTGACCGTGGCGAGCTGTGAGCCGGCCTTGGCGCGTTTCGCCTTCACCGAGCGCAAAACCGCGTCGAAGAACGCCTTGTTGGCGGCCGCTTCCTGCGCCGATCCAGCGTACGTGCCACTGTAACCGGCGCCCGGCGCGGTCTTGGCCAGCGCCTGCGCCGGCAGCGCTCCGAGGACCAACGCCAGAACCGCGGTCGTCACGAGGCCGAACAGTTTCGGACGTCGCATGTGCGGGCTCCTCACCTGGGGGAAATGGGGATGCACCGCATTATTGAGCGCTTTGGGATGTCTGGGACGATCCCGACCGGCGATCGTACGAGGTTATCGCTTTTGGCCGTCCGTCAGCGAAAATAATTTACCACGGCGAAGTTTTCCCCGTGACGATCAGCCGCGCAGGTCGCGTTCCAGGATTTGTGCGTACGCTTCGGCACTCCTGGCGATGTCGACCTCGTCCGGATCCAGCAGCCACTGTGTCTGCAGGCCGTCCAGCGTCGCCAGGATCTCCGCGGCCTTCAGCTTCGGATCGATGCCGGCGCGTACGCGGCCGTCCTTCTGCGCCGACGCGATCATCGCCGCCACGATCGCGCGCAGTGCACGATAACGCTCGACGAAATGCTCGTGACCGGGAGAGTCCGGCTCCAGGCTTTCCGCGACGAGTACGGTGAACAGCTTCGCGAGGCCCGGTTTTCCGCGGTTGCGGCGGGCAAAGTCCGGGATGCTCGGCAGCCGCAGGCCGGCATCCTGACCGAGCACCTCCATCGCGTACGCCTCGCTGTCCGCGTCGCGCTGCTCGATCACCGCCAGCAACAGGCCCTCCTTGCTGCCGAAGTGGTGCAGCAGGCCGGGTTGCGTGATGCCGGCGCGCGCGGCGACGTCGGCGAGGGCCGTGCCGCGATAGCCGCCGCGCGCGAACAACTCGGTCGCAACCGCCACGATCTCGGCTTTTCGCTGCTCAGCGCGCTGTTTTCGGCTGAGCGGGGGTTGTGTGCGCTGGTTCACAGTGCTAAACCTAGCACATTCACTTACCTAACACTCGGTAGGTGAAATTACGCAAACCTCGCCAAAGACACCAACAGGAGGTGTCGCGATGTCCCCTGCTCGAAGACTGGTTTGGCTGCTCGCCGTTGCCGCGGCTTTCGCATCACCAGCGACTCCGGCGCATGCGGCGGAGAAGCGGCCGGTGATCCTGGTGCACGGTTTTCTGGGCTCCGCCAGCGATTTCGCGCCGATGGTCACCGCACTGCGAAACGCCGGCTATCCGACGTACGCGATCAACCTGCCAGGCCAGGAAAACGTCGCCAACGCCAACGCGATCGCGCAGGCGGTCCAGACGGCGCGGGCTCAGCACGGCAACAGCAAGGTCGAGCTGGTCAGCCACAGCATGGGCGGACTTTCCACGCGTTACTACGTGAAGTTCCTCGGCGGCACGGACACGGTGGTCAACTTCGTCACGCTCGGAAGCGGGCCGCACGGCACCGACCTGGCCTGCGCGCTGCCGCTGGACTTCGGCGGCCAGATGTGTCCGACCAGCGCATTCCTCGCGAATCTCAACGCCGGCGACCAGACTCCTGGAGACATACGGTATGCGCAGCTGTTCGGCGATGAGCAGATCGACCTCTTCGACGGTGGCTGGTGCCACGCCGCCTATCCCACCATCATGCACGCAGACGAGCCGAAATCACCGGTCTTCGCCAACGCCGTCATGCAGATCCTGAGCGGTCAGTGTCCGGCCTCATGACGACGACCACGGCACCGGCGCGTACGTCCGTCGACACCGGCATGGTCGCCGCGCTTTCGGCGGCATTCCTCGGATGTTGGGTCGTCCTGCTGCCGGCGATCCAGGTGACGCTGGCGTTGCGCGTACAACAGATCACGCCGGGCGCAAAGGCTGCCGCGCTCTCGGTCGTCCTCGCCGTCGGCGCGACCGTCGCGCTGGTCGGCCAGAACGTCATCGGCGCGCTGTCCGACCGTACGACCAGCCGCTTCGGCATGCGCCGGCCGTGGCTGGTGGCCGGCGCCGTGCTGGGCCTGGCCAGCCTCGGTTTCCTCGCGGTGGCGCCAAACGTGCCGACACTGGTGCTGGCCTGGGCTCTGGTGCAGTTCACCTTCAACGTCGTGCTGGCGGCGCTCAACCCGATCGTCCCCGACCAGATCCCCACCACCCACCGCGGTCGCGTGTCGGCGGTTATCGGCCTGACGCAACAAGTTGGCGTGGTCGGCGGCATCCTGCTGATCCAACTTTTCCTCCCCAACCTGGCACTCGCCATCGTGATGCCCGGCCTGTTGAGTGTCGCGACCGTGATCGTCCTGGTCGCCATGCTGAAAGACCGGCGGCTCGCGCCGACGGACAGAAGACCGTTTCGGTTCAAGGAGTTTCTCCAGGCGTACTGGGTCGATCCGCGTACCGCGCCGGACTTCGCCTGGGCCTGGATCTCGCGGTTTCTGATGTACTGCGGCGGAGCGACGCTGGTCGGCTATCAGACGTATTTCCTGCAGAGCCAGTTTGGCTACACCGCGCAGACCGTGACACCGGTGATTTTCGGCCTGGCGGCCACCTCGGCCGTCGCCGTCGTCGTCGGCAGCATTGTCTTCGGTACGATCTCCGACCGCGTCGGACGGCGTAAGATCTTCGTCATCATCTCCGCGACCGTGCAGGGTCTGGCACTTGGGTTCATCGCGTTTTCGCCGAGCATCGCCAGTTATTTCGTGGCGGCGCTGGTCAGCGGCATCGCCTCCGGCTGCTATGTGGCGGTCGACGTGGCGATGGTGACCGAGGTGTTGCCGTCGGCGGCCGACGCGGGCAAGGACCTGAGCGTCTTTCACCTGGCCAGCGTGCTGCCGCAGATGATCGTGCCGGTGGTCGCGCCGGCCTTTCTGGCGATCGGCGGTGGCGGGCCGAACTATCCGGCGTTTTTCCTCGCCGGCGCGGTCTTCGTGGTGATCGGCGCGGTGTGCAACCAACGGATCAGATCCATACGTTAGGAGACAGGTGAGCGCGTTCGGTGACTGGACCACGGCCGAGGGCCTGCCGGCATTCTGTTACACAGCGGCCAAAACCGAGTGGGACCGGCTTCTCGATCCACCGACACACCGGCACTGGGTCCACCTCGGCAACCGGCGGATCACGCTGATCGCCGACAGCGACGGTCGCAGTGGCCTCTGGGACGAACACGCCGGCCTCGACTGGCTCACCGAGCCGCATCCGGACGGCACCGGCGTCACGCGTCTGGACGGCCAGGAGCTCACCATCACCGAACGGCTTTTCGGTCCGACGTTTTCCCGCGTACGCGGCGAAACCGCCGGTGCCACGATCACCCGTACGGTGCTCTGCCCGGAGGGCGAACATCCGTGGCTGCTGATCCGCGTCGACGTCACCAACACCGGCGCGGACACGGCGACCTGGACCCTCACCGAGGAATGGGTTGTGCGGCCGCGCCGTGTCAACCTGGAGTTCGGTCCGCGTACGGACCAGGAGGCGATCCATCCGGACGTCGTCCTCGATCCGCTCGGCGACGCGACGGTCACCGTACGACCAGACGAAACCGAGACGCGGTGGTTTCGTTTCGGCCTGAACGAGCCGATGACCGCGGATCCGGAGCGGATTTACCAGGACAGCCTGGAAAGCGTACGCAGACGGCTGCCGACAGCACGGGCCAGACAGGCTCCACAGGCCGAGCGCGAGATCCCCTGGCACGCCGCGATGTTGACCGGCGGCGCCTGCGTGGACGGCGTGCTCGGCGGCCACACCCTCGACCAGGGTTCGGCGTATTCGTTCCGGCACGGGTTCAACGGCGCGGCACGCGATCCGCTGCAGCACGCGCTGCCGCTGGTCCACCTCGAGCCGGATCTCGCCCTGTCAGTGCTGAGAAACACCTGCGCCTGGGCCGATGCGGACGGCGACCTGCCGTACTGCCTCGACGGCCACAAGCAGCCGCGCCGCGAGGTCTTCCAGCCATCGGACCAAAACCTGTGGGCGTTGTGGCTGGCCGCCGAGTACGCGGCGGCGACCGGCGACCTGGCCAGCTTCGCGCAGCCGCTCCAAGACGTGACCCTGCGGGAAAACCTGCGCCGGCAGTTCCGGTATTTCGTCGATGTGATCGGCACCGGCAGGCATGGCCACGTACGCATCCGCAACGCCGACTGGAACGACCTCGTGCTGCGCGAGGTCGACGCCGACCGCGAGGCGATGATCGAGCGCGGCGAATCGGTGCTCAACTCCGCGATGGCGGCCTGGGTCCTGCCGGTGTATGCCGGGCTCGCCGAGCGCCTCGGTGACGGCGAAACCGCCGCGGAGGCAAGGAAAACCGGCGAACGGCTGCGCGAGCTGGTCGCCGGGGAGTGGAACGGTCGCTGGTTTCGCCGCGCGTACGGTCCGGACGGCGAACCGGTCGGCGACGACACGCTGTGGCTGGAGGTGCAGCCATGGGCCATCTTGTCCGGCGCGGCAACGCAAGCCCAGGCGACCGCGGTGCTGGCGACCATCGACGAGCTGTGCCGGACGGACTCACCGCTCGGCGCGCGGCTGAACTGGCCGCCACCGACCGGCGAGCGCGGCAGCATCTGGCCGTCGATCAACATGACGCTGATCTGGGCCGCCGCGCGGATCGACCCCGACCTGGCCTGGGACGAGTGGCGGCGGATGACGCTGCACGCGCACACCACCGCGTATCCGGACATCTGGGAAGGCACACTGTCCGGACCGGACGCCTATCTCTCGCCGGAGGCGACGCGGCCGGGCCACACGTGGCAGCTCGCGGACCTCGGCGTGGCGATGCAGGCCTGGCCGGTGGCCAACCTGCACAGCCACGCGCAGCCACTGCTCGCCTATCTGCGGCTGCTCGGCGTCGAGCCGACCCCGTCCGGACAGCTGCGCACCGGCGGCGGTGCCGAGTTTGCCAGCCAGGTCCTGAAAATCAGCGCGCAGCCGTAAGAGCCTGTCGGGTCAGCGTATCCCCGGCGCGGTGGATCCGGCCGGTGCGAAAATGGGTCGCTCGAGGGAGGCCGAAGTGGCTACGGACTGCTAGATTCGGCTGCCGTGCGTGACATGTCCGGCCTGCTACGGCGCCTGGCACCGGTCGCCGATCCGGTGCTGGTGCTGGTCGTCCTCGTGCTCGCCTTGCAGCCACTGTGGGGAAAACCGGCGTCGATCGCGCCGACGTGGTCATACGTGCTCGTCGTCGCGCAGAGCCTGCCGCTGGCGCTTCGCCGGCGATTCCCGCTTGTCGTGCTGACCGTCTGCGGTGTTCTCGCGATGATCTACGGAATATCGCCGCTTCCGGATCCGCCGGTGCCATATGCCGTGTTGGTCGCGGTTTATTCCGCTGCCGCGCACAGCCGGCGGCTCGGCTCGATCATCGCGGCGGTGACCACCGCGGTCGCCATCATCACCTCGCTTCTGCTGGATCCGGCGGCCGATTTCGGCGACGCGACCTTCCTGCTGCCGGTGTTCGCCACCGCGTGGTTGCTCGGCGACAGCGTACGGCGGCGCCAGGAGCTGGCCACCGAGATGGCCGCACGCACCGAATATCTGGAGAGGACGCGAGAGGCGGAGGCGTCCGCCGCGGTCGCCGCCGAGCGAAACCGGATCGCGCGCGACATGCACGACGTGATCGCGCACCATCTGAGCATGATGGTCGTGCAGGCCGAGGCCGGTCCGGTGGTGGTCGCGGCCGACCCTGGCCGAGCCGCGGAGGCGTTCGATGCCATCAGCGCGGCCGGAAAGCAGGCGCTGACCGAGATGCGCCGGCTGCTCGGTGTGCTGAGAGAAGGCGAAAAAGCACCGCTGCGGCCACAGCCGGGCGTCGCCGACATCGGCGAGCTCGTCGAGCGGGTGCGGTCGACCGGTTTGGACGTACGCCTGGACACCGCCGGCGAGCCGGCGACTTTGCCGCAGGCTGTCGATCTTTCCGTCTATCGGTTGGTCCAGGAGGCGTTGACCAACTGCGTACGACACGCGAACGCCGACCGCGTCAACGTGACGCTTTCCTACGAAAACCGTGCGCTGACCGTCGCCGTCACGGACAATGGCGCCGGTGCGCGGAAAGCTCCCCGACCTGGAGGACACGGACTGGTGGCCATGAGAGAACGCGTCGCGCTGGTCGGCGGACGGCTGGAGGCCGGTCCGCGACCGGACGGCGGCTGGGCCGTACGCGCCGACGTGCCGCTGGACCGGCCATGACGATCCGTGTGCTGGTCGTGGACGACCAGACCCTGGTGCGCACCGGATTCCGGATGATCCTGGAGGCGCAGCCGGACATCGAGATCGTCGGCGAGGCCGGCGACGGCGTCGAGGCGGTCGAGCTTTCGCAGCGCCACCAACCAGATGTGGTGCTGATGGACATCAGGATGCCGCGAATGGACGGCGTCGCGGCCACGAAAGCGATCACCGCGGCACAGGCGGATGCGCGCGTACTCGTGCTGACGACGTTCGATCTCGACGAATACGTTTATGACGCGTTGTTGGCCGGTGCCAGCGGCTTCCTGCTGAAGGACGTCGGCCGCGACGACCTGGTCGCGGCCGTACGCGTCGTGGCCGCCGGCGAGGCGTTGCTGGCGCCGTCGATCACCCGGCGGCTGCTCACCGATTTCGTCGGCAGTCGCGCGTCCCGGCCGGACGCGACCGCGGCCCCGGAGGTGTTGACCGCGCGCGAATTCGACACGCTGACCCTGCTCGCGCAAGGCCTGTCCAACCCGCAGATCGCCGAGCGGCTGGTGGTCAGCGAGCACACGGTGAAGACGCATGTCAGCAACGTGTTCCACAAGCTCGGCCTGCGCGACCGCGTGCACGCGGTGA
Source organism: Fodinicola acaciae (assembly GCF_010993745.1). Classification (NCBI taxonomy): domain Bacteria; kingdom Bacillati; phylum Actinomycetota; class Actinomycetes; order Mycobacteriales; genus Fodinicola; species Fodinicola acaciae. The sequence goes on along the minus strand of NZ_WOTN01000002.1, from coordinate 2,183,420 downwards.
TCTACGCGTACGAGCGCGGCATCGTCAAACCGACTGGTTCATGAATTCCGATGCCGGTTTAGCGCTTTGGGCGCATTCCTCTGGACAGCGGTGGCCGGGGTTGGTATTTCACCGGACATGGCAGAAGACGGCAGGAAACGCGCACGATGGTTGGCCGCGGTGCTGGCGTTCGCGCTGGCCACCTGCGGCCTGGCCGCGGCGGCACCAGCGACCGCGGCGAGCTCACCGGACGGCGACATCGGTCGCCAGGAAACGCTGACCAGGTCGGAAACCTGGATCGACGAGAAGGTCCCGTACAGCCAGTCGGCGTGGCACGCCAACCGGTTCGGCTCCTATCGGCAGGACTGCTCCGGCTATGTCTCGATGGCCTGGCACCTGAGCTCGTCGATGACGACGGCGACCCTGCCGTCGGTGATGACCACGATCGCGGCCGCCGACCTGCGACCCGGCGACGCGTTGTGGCGGCACGATTCCAGCGTCCAGCACATCGCGCTTTTCATCGCCTGGGCCGATGCCGGACACACGCAGCCGATCGTGCGTGAGGAATACGACTACGGGCACATCGCCGAGCAGCGCACCTGGACCAATGGCCTGCGCGGCTTCACGCCAAAGCGCTACAACCGGATTTTCGACACGCCGGCCCCGATTTCCACCACGTGGACAGCCGCCGAGCCAACCGGCACGTTGTCGTTCGTGGCGCGTACGACCGCCAACCACCTGATCGTCGGCCGGCAGGACGCGGTCGGTGGCACGGCCTTCAGCACCGCGGATTTGCCACTCACCACTGACATCGACGGCGCAACCACCGTGGTGCCGACCGGCAGTCCGGCGGCGGCGTTGGACATCGACGGCAAGCTGACCGCCTTCTCCCGCACCACCACCGGTGGTCTTTTCCACGCCTGGCAGGAAACTCCTGGCAGCACGGTGTGGCACTCCACCATCATCCCCACCTCCGTGACGCTCGCCGGCGACCCGGCGGTCGCACTGGACGTGAGCGGCAAGCTCTGCGTTTTCGCGCGTACCACGGACAACCGGCTTTTCCATGCCTGGCAAAGCACTCCAGGCCTCGGGCCGTGGCAGTCCACGATCATCGCCGGCACTCTCGACGAGGGCGGCACCGTCGCGATCGCCGGCGATCCGGCCACCGCGCAGGACCCCAGCGGCAAGCTGACCGTCTTCGCGCGTACGTCCACCGGCACGATTTACCATGCGTGGCAACAAACTCCGGGCGTCGGACCGTGGCACGCCACGCAGCTCGACCCCGGCGCGACGGTCACCGGGCGGCCGGCGGTCGCCATGGACGGCAGCGGCCGGCTGGTTTTCCTGGCCCGCACCGGAACCGGCGGCCTGGTCACCGGCTGGCAGAGCCAACCGGGCCTCGGGCCATGGCTTTTCGGCTCTGTCGATGGCGCACAGGCGGCCGGTGATCCGGCGGCCGCTCGGAATGCCGACGGCAAGGTCGGATTCCTGGTGCGTACGCCGGATGGCGCGCTGACCACCGGCACACAGACGACCACCGGCAGCGGCACCTACACGCTCGGTGCCGTGTCCGCCGCCGTGGTGGCCGGAGATCCCGCCGCCACCGCGATTTCCGGTGGACTGGCCACCACCGCGCGCCAGTCTGACGGCAAGATGCTGGTCGGCTGGCAGGGCGGCGGCACGTGGACCACCACGGCGGCCGGCGGCGAGATCGCCTGATCCACCTCCAGCGGACGTACGCTCCGGAGCGGCCGGCGCGTACGTCCGCTGTCGTATGTTCAGCGAGGTGGACCGGCTGGTGCGTACGTCCGCTGTGCGGATCGAGTGCCGTCGCTGGACGGACGATGTCGCCGGCGTGACCGCGCAGGATTCATGGCAGGCAGAACGACAGAAAGGAAGATCACGATGCTTGCCAACCTGACCGCCGTCGCGGCTCACGTCACTCCGTTCGCCGACCACCCCTGGGGTCCGCCATTCGGCGGTTTCTGGCCGATTTTTCCGCTGACCTGGCTGCTGGTGTGGGCCGCCGTCATCACCACGATCGTGCTCGTGCTGCGTCGCCGCGGCCGGGCGTTCGGTGCGGCGACCGCGACCCGTACGGCCGAGTCGGTGCTCGCCGACCGTTACGCACGCGGCGAGATCGACGATGAGGAATATCGCCGGCGGCTGGAGATCCTGCGCGCCAAACCAGAAAAATAGGGATTCGGCACTCGCGGACCGTCCGTGGCGGAGGTCCGCGAGGCCGTACAGTTGTGTCCAGTTCCGTCAACCACCTGCCGGCCGGCCGCAGACTTGTGGCCAGCTGGAAGGAGTTGGCGGATGTTTCTCGGACTGGATCGACCGCGGTTTCCCGGCCTCGCCATCCTGCGGTCGCTGCGCACCTGCACGCCGGTCAGCTTCGTGGCACTGCCGCTGGCCGGCGAATGGCTCGCGGCGGCGCCTGCCCTGCGCGAGCTCGGCTGGGGTCTCGCACCGCTCTATCGTGGCGAGACCTCCAACGGCGCCGCCGACGCACTGGCCGCCGCGCGGCTCGCACGCGCTGCCGGACTCGCGTCGACTTCGGTGATATATCTGGATATTCGCGGCACGTACGTCGACTATGTCGCCGCTTGGACGGACGAATTGCGCGACAACACGGCATACTGGCCGGGTCTGCGATGCTCGCATCCGTTGCTCGCCAGACAGTTCGGTGAGTTGCCGATCTGGATGCGCAATGCCGCGACGGCCGGCCGCGCCGCTGTCGATCCGTCCGCATTTGTGCCGCCTTCGCCTGCGGGTTCCGGCTTCTCGGCCGCGCTTGCCTGGCAATATCGCGAAAGCAACCCCGGCCCGCTCGACCTGGTGTGGCAGGACAACGAAACCGTCCGGCTGCCGCGTGTCGGCCTGGTCTCCTCGGTCGTACGCGATCCATCCGAGCTCAGCCTGACTCAGCCAAAAGACGGAGGCAGTGTGGCCGTACGACAGAGGTGATCGACTGAGCTGACCGGCAGCCTCAAGGCATGGAGATCACCGGACTGCGGCGGTTTGCCGCATACGCGGCAGCCGCATTGGCTTTGGTTTACGTGGCGTACAAAGTGTGGTTTGCCATCGACGGCAGGCTCGGCATACCTGGTGGTCCGCCGATGTATGGACAGGTCGCGTTGCCACAGCTGGGAAACGCATCGCTCGGACTGCTGGCCGCCACACTCGCGGTCGCCACCGTCAGCGGCTGGGGCCGCCGCATTCCTCGATGGCTCCTCGCGCCGGCCTGCTGGCTTACCGCCGTCATGTTCTGCCTCGGCATCGTCGCGGTCGGCATGCAGCTCGCCGGTCGCCCGGTCACCATCCTCAGTGTCCTCGATATCGTGGTCGTAGTTGGCCTCGGCACAAGTTTTGCTGCTACCGCGGTGTTTTACGACGGCGTCCGATGGCCGTTAGTCGGTTGGATCGCGATTGCGTGGACAGTCGGTTATGGCGGGCTGAAGCTGTCGTGGGCTCTTGGTGGCGACTTCCTGCTCGCGCAGGCGCCGTTGACCGGTGAGCTGCGTCAGATGGCGCTGGAACATCAGCCTGGATTCGCGCTTTTCGGTTTCTGGGCCACCGTCCTGCTCGCGCTCGTCGGGATCGCCGTGATCGTGGCGGTCAGCTATCCGGCGATCCATCACCTGCCACGTTGGATGCTCGCCGGCTGCGCCTCCGTCGCGACCTCGATCCTTTTGTTGCGCGGAATCCTTGGCGCGGTTTCGGACGTCGCACATTTCGGCTTGGTCGCGGATCCGCTTGAGATGTCGTTGTTGCGGTGGGATTTCGCGCTGTGGACGCCGTACTTTCTGGTCTGGGGAGTCCTTTGGGCCCTGATCCTCCGCCGATCCCTCATGAGCGCGCCGTAGTGGCTATTGCCATTCCATCGATCCGAAGATCGCGTTCGCCAGTGCTTCCCCGTCTCTCGCGGGTCCTTGTGGACCTCCACGATCTGCTTGAGCAGCGGCCAGCAAAGGGGCAAGTCGGCCCGCCCGCAGCCATCTCATCGACAACCCTAGGACGCTTGTGGGTCGCTATTGCAGGCCAACCAGCGCGCTGCGATTTTGCGTTGACGAGCAGCAGAAAACTCGTGACCCTGGCAGTCTGGTTTTGTCGGTCGGTTTGGTATTATTGGTGGCATGACCACTCCTTCGTTTCAGCTGGCGGGTGATCCGTCGTTGCTGTCCGGCAAGGAGGAGTTCGCGGCCGCGTTGCGGTATGCGGAGCAGGCGGTGCGTACGGCCAAAGCCGCGCTTCTGGCGGTGGTGAAAGCCGCCGATGACCAGACGATCGCGACGAAGTTCGGGCACGCCGACACGGCCGCGTTCCTGGAGGATTTCCTGAAGTTCTCCCCCACCGAGGCCAGCCGATGCGTGCAGCGCGCACGGACATTCTGCGGCAGCCGCGCGTTGGCCACCGGTGAGAAGCTGGCGCCGCAGTTGGAATACGCCGGCGAAGCGATGCGCCGTGGCGAGCTTGCCGATTCGCAGTTGGATGCGATCCGGACGATTATCAGCAAGTTGCCGCGTCGGATCGGTATCCAGGAGCGGCGGTTCGCCGAGAAAACGTTGGTCGACGCGGCGTCGCAGTTGCGTGCGCGTGAGTTGCACCAGCTCGGCAACCGCGTCCACGGCCACCTCGACCCCGACGGAACGCAGCCCTCGGAAGAAGAAAACGCCACGCCACGCCGCGAGCTGTATTTGCGCACCGGGACCGATGGTCGGCTCGCCTTCCGCGGCAGCTTCGATGCCGAGACCGGCAGCCTGATGCAGGAAATCCTGTCCCCGCTGGCCAAGCCACGCACCGACGACAAAGGCAAAACCAAAGACCGCCGCTCAACCGCCGAACGCAACGGCGACGCGTTGGCCGATGCGCTGAACCTGATCGCGGACAGTGAGAAGCTGCCGATCCAGGGCCGCGAGCGCCCGCACCTGACGATCACCTTGTCCTGGGACATGCTCAGAGACAAGCTCGGGCAGGTCCGCGCGTACGAAAACACCGTCCTCAGCCCCGAAGCCGCCCGCCGGCTAGCGTGCGACTGCGACATCACTCCCCTGGTGCTCGGCACCCAAAGCGAAGCATTGGACGTCGGCCGCACCGAACGGCTGGTGACCGATGAGTTGCGCAAAGCGTTGATCGCGCGTGACCGTGGCTGCGCGATGATCGGCTGCACCCGGCCCGTACGCTGGACGCGGGCTCACCACGTGCGGCACTGGGCCGACGGAGGTGAGACCTCCATCGACAATTGCGTGCTGCTGTGCGAATTTCACCACCGGCAGATCCACCACGGCGACTGGCAAGTCCGCATCGTCGACGGCGTGCCGGAATTCATTCCACCGCAGTACGTGGACTTCGAGCAAAAGCCGCTACGAAATACCTACCACCTGTTCAACTGAACCGAACAGGTGGACCACCAACCAACACAACACCCGTGCTCGTCCAACCAGGCCGACAACGCCATCGACGGCCCGCGCCCGCTGGCGTCCGCCGCTGGAAGCCTAGTGTCCTGCGCCAGGAATTCGCTGAAGATATGAGGCGAGGCGTTCGAAGATCTCGTCTGCGGTTTTGGTCCAGATGAAAGGCTTGGGGTTGTTGTTCCAGGTGGCGAGCCAGTCACGGATGTCGTTTTCCAGTGCGCGCAGGGATTTGTGTGCGCTGCGGCGTGGGCGTTTGTCGGTGAGCGGCCCGAACCATCGCTCCACTTGGTTGAGCCAGGAGGAGTAGGTCGGGGTGAAGTGCATCTGGAAGCGGGGGTGTGCCGCCAGCCTTTTGTCGATGGTCGGGCTTTTGTGGGTGGTGTAGTTGTCACAAACCAGGTGCACGTCGAGGTCGCCCGGGATTTCTTTGTCCAACTTGGTGAGGAATTTCTTGAACTCCACCGAGCGGTGGCGACGATGAATCGAGCCGATCACCTCGCCGGTGGTCACGTCCCATGCGGCGAACAAGGTGGTGATGCCGTGCCGAAGGTCTTCCAAATCCTGCCCACCGTCGAGCGCGACAGCCCCGACTCAGCAGCCATCCAGGCGCGTGACCAGTGCGTGGCGTCGGCCGGCGCGCGTTCCAAAGTGGCGACTACGACCTGCTCGATCTGCTCGTCGGTAATCCTGCGAGGACCTCTCGGGCGCGGCTCATCGACCAAGCCCTCCAATCGATCGGCCAGGAACCTGCGCCGCCACTTACCCTCAGCACAACCCAACACCGATGCGCAGACCGTTACCGTCCCCGGCACCACCGCCGAAGGCAAGAAACACCACGCCGCACTGATCTGCCCGGCCCACCGCCGCGCGAGCCGTGAGACTCAGCCGGACGGGATCGGATCCTGGTACGCACCCAGCGGCCCGTGATACGCCTCGCCATCGACCAGCGGCCACGGGTTGGCGACGCAGCCATGCAGGCCGAGCGACTGCTGCTGCATGACCGGCGCTGGCCGGCCAGCGCCGGGACAGAGCTCGTGGTTGTGGCCGAGCCGGTGGCCGACCTCGTGGTTGACCGCGTAAAACCGGTACGTCCGCAACGGAGCGCCATAATTGGGCACGCCGTGGACCCAGCGCGCGACGTTGATGACCACCTTGTCCCCCATCCGGCACGAGGTGAAGCGGTCATATCCGTCCTGGCACAGTTTGTCGCGCGTCGCCGGCGTCACCAGATAGATGGTGAAGTCGTACGCCGCCCCCGGACCGACACGCTGGAGACGCCACTTGCGCGTGCCGATCCAGCTGCCGGCCGAGCCAAGCACCGTCGTCACGTCGTTGGCGAAAGCGGCCGGTTCCAGGCCCGATATGCCGTTTTCGACCGCCACCCGAAACCGCAGCCGCGTGCCGGCCGTGCCGAGTACGTCGCTGTTGCCGGGCGCGACGGTGAACGTGCTCGGCCCCTGCACCGGATACGCGACCGTTGGACGCGGTGCGGCGCCACCACGAGACGCGTTCCGCCGCTGCCGTACGCTCGACGACGGCGCCGCACTCGCGGCCGTGACCTGCTCCGACGCATCCGGCGACGGCCGGAATGTCCCGATTGCCGTCAGGACGCCGGCGACCGACAGCAGCGACAACGCGATGGCGCGGCGCCTACGGCGTTGCGCGCGCCGCCGCGCGACCCTGCTCGCGTACGGCCGCTGGGCGCTGTCCAGTCGTCTCGGCATCGCCTGTGAGCGTGCCACACGATCAGGCTCGCGGTGATGCGTGACGCCGATTCCATGATCCGTCCCACATCAGCCGAGCGAGACGAAGTACAGCACCACGCCGACCCCGTTCAGCATCGCGTGGACGACGATGTTGGCCCACAGGTTGCGATAACGCGACCACAACACGCCCAGAAACACACCTGTGACCCCCTGCAGCGCGACCGCCGTCGCCACGATGACCCAGGCCGGACCACTGCCATGCGTCGGCACGTGCATCAGCGCGAAAAGCAGCGCCGCGACGGCGATCCCGGTCGACCGGCCGGCCACCGCCTCCAGGTGAGTCTGCAGGAAATAGCGATAGAAGATCTCCTCGCCGACGCTCGCGGTGAGGAAGGTCGACACCGCGGCGACGGCGACGTACGCCGGATCCGGGTAGTCCTTGAGCGTCGGCACCGCCGGCGCCAACGGCGTCGCGTACGCCAGGCTGGCCCAGACCGCGATCGCCGGCACCGGGGCGAGCCACTGCCAGCGCGTACGCGGGACGATCCGCGGCTGCCGGACGTCGTCGCGGATGAACCGGAACGCCACCACCGGTACGACGACGAACATCAGCACTTTCAGCGCCAGATAGAGAATGCTGTCGCCAAGCGAGCCGATCCCGACCAACAAAGGAAAAAGCACGGCGAGCCCGACGAGCAACCACGTGCGCGCCACCGAACGCGGTTCGGCGACGGCAGGCGTACGCAACGGAATCACCAGAGCCACCGCGGTGCCGGCCAACACCGGCACCAGCAGCATCCACAGTGGACGACCACCGACGCCGCTGTCCGCCGACGAGCTCACCACACCGTGGCCGGTCGACGGCAAAATGACAACGCACACCACAAAGATCGCCGCGACCAGCAGCCAGCCGAATCTTTTCACGCCTCCAGCGTGGCAGCCACGGCGCCGCCGGACATCGGCTCAGAAATCGAACCGCACGTCATTCCTTCGATGTAGTCTCCTCGTCAGGGATCTCACAATAGCCGTCGACGCAAACGTCGGCGGTGTCATCGCCCAGCGGCACCAGCTCGATGTCGTCCTCAGCCATCCTCAGCCACCTTTCGCAACACCTGCGCGAAAACCTCGGACTCCTGCGCCCCTGACACGCCGTACTTTCCGGCGAACACATAGAAAGGCACGCCGCGGATGCCATAACGGGCGGCCAGCCGCTGGTCCGCGCGTACGGCGTCGACCAGCTCGTCGTTTTCCAGCACCCGCAGCACTTCGTCGCGGTCCAGGCCGACCTCGGCAGCCAGGTTGGCGAGCGCGGCGTGGTCGGCGAGGTTGCGTCCTTCCAGGAAGTACGCCGCGAGCAGCCGCTCCTTCATCGCCTCCTGCACACCGTTGGCCTTGGCCAGGTGCAGCACCTGGTGCGCCTTCACGGTGTTGGCCGGATGCATGTGCTCGAAGTCGTAGTGCAACCCCACCGACTCCGCGATGCCGCCGACTCGCGCGTTCATCTCCTTGACCTGCTCGGCCGTGACGCCGAGATGGCCGGAGAGGAAGTCGGCGTGCGACCCGTCGTAGTCGACCGGCATGTCCGGCACCAGCTCGAAGCTGTGGTATTCGATCTCGACCGGCACACCGGTCTCGGCCAGGCCGGCCTCCAGCCGTCGCTTGCCGATGTAGCACCACGGACAGGCGATATCGGACCAGATGTCGATTTTGATCGGTTCGTTCACGACATGAACAACCGCCGGGCGTACGCCGCTATTCCGCCGTCGCGACCGCTCCTTCGGTCAGCGGCCGCTGGACCAGCGCGCCGAACACCAGGCCGATGGTCGTCCACATCACCAGCTGCGTGCCGATCGAGGCGAGCCGGAAGTTCCACAGCACCGCGGCCGGAAAACCCGGCGGCACCTCGTCGACCGCCGGCAGCAGGATCGCCACGATCGTCGCGGCGACAACGAAAACCGCCGCACCGACCAGTGTCGCGTTCCACGCTCCGAGACGTGGCACCAACCGGCGGCCGACGTACGCGGCGGCCACCGCCAACGCGATCGACAGCACGACCATGGTGAAATACGTGACCGTACGCTGGCCGATCGTGTCGGGATTGCCAACCGCCGGCGGATTTCCGGGATACTTCAGGAAGGGCACCACGAAGGTGACCAGAAATCCGACCAGCGCGATGACGACCGAGGTCACCCGCGGACTCATCCGACCGATCCGGCCGTACGCGATGGCAAACGCCAGCGCGAAAAGTCCACCGAAGACCAGCGCGTAGACGAGCACACCCGTCGCCAGTCCGAGGGTGCTCTGCACCGCGCGGCTGACCAGCTCAGGTTCCTCGTGCTCGCCGGTCGCGGCGGCCATCGCCGACTCGAACGAGATCGCGCTGTTCACCGATGGCTCACCGAAAATCCGCCCGAAAACCAACGCGAGCACGCCGGCGGCAAGGCCGGCCAGCATGCCGCGGATCAGCAGCATCCTCATGATCGTGGCTTAATGGCAGGGAAAGCCGAGCAGGTGACGCGCGTCGTGCACGTATTCGTGCACGTAATGGCCGGAGATCAGCGAGGTTGCGCCCTCCTCCGCACCGACGAAGTAGAGCAGCACGACGGCCAGTGCCGCGACGAAAATGGCCCACGGCAGGATTTCCCTGACCGGAATGCGAATCGGCTCCGGCCTGGCCTGGGGTGTCGAGATGGCGCTCACAGCTTCTCCTCCTGGGTTGACGCGACCCTTGCGGCGGTGCGGACGACGACGGAGGGTCTGACTCGCGAGCTGAGGCTCGCTCACAGCGGCGCGACCGTGCCGGACTCTCACCGGCTTCCTCATTGCCGTCGAACGAGTGAACGCTAGGCTGCCGGCCAAGGTGGTGTCAATCGAGGAGAGCATGCTCACGTCGCGGCTTACGCTCATCAGCCACGCGCCGACGGCCGCGACACGCGCGGCCAGCTTCGCGATCGACGACGACGATCTGCTCGCGCCGGTGCCGCCCATCGGCCTGCGCGCCGGCACGTTCCTGACCGGCCCGGAGCGTCGATGCCGGCGTACGGCCGAAGGCCTCGGCTTCGCGGCGACCGTCGAGCCGCCTCTGGCCGACCTCGACGTGGCCGCGTGGCGCGGCCGTACGCTCACCGAGGTCGACCAGGCTGACCTGGCATTATGGCTGACCGACCCGGCCGCGACTCCGCACGGCGGCGAGTCCGTCGAGTCGCTGATCGCGCGGGTCGGCGCGTGGCTGGAGACCGTCGAGGGGCGTACGGTCGCCGTCACGCACGCCGCGGTCGTCCGCGCCGCGCTCGTCCACGCGCTCGCCGCGCCGCCGCGGTCCTTCTGGCGGATCGACGTCTCACCGCTCAGCCGCACGGCGTTGTCACGCTCCGGACCGTCCTGGACCGTCTCCTCGGTCAATCTCGCGGTTGGATCCGGACCGTCGTCCTCGTGAGCACGTGGCCGCACGACGAGCACAGCAGGCAAGGCGCCAGAGTGCTGCCGCACGGTGTGTGGGTGATCAGCACGGTCGGCTCGATCGCCGGATGCTGCGTGAGCGTCCAGTCGGCGATGAACACCAGCGTGGGAAAAAACGCGCGACCTTTCGCCGTCAGGTGATACGCCCGCGCGTCAGTGCGCGTGGTGCCGATGGTCGTACGCATGATGCCGAGCTCCACGAGCCGCGCCAGCCGACCGGACAACACGCTCGGAGCAATTCCCAGCGCGCGCTCGAACTCGGAGAAATGCCGGCCGCCGAAAAACGCGACACTCAGCAGGCCGACCGACCACCGGTCACCAAGCATTTCCATCGTGGTGGGGAAAAACAGCAGTGGATCGGCGGCGAAGCGGCTGCTGTCCGTACGTCGAAACCGCCGTTGTGCCTGGCCGGTCAGCATCAGCGGCTGACGCTGTTGAAAAGCGACTTCGGTGAGCCGCACCGGCTGACCACAGTCCGCGCAGCCGAGCGGCGCGGAGGTGACCTCGCCGCACGGCCGGTGCAGCAGATCCGGCAGGCCGCGCGGACTCATCCAGTCGCGTTCCCAGGTCCAGATCGCCGTCAACAGCTGCCACAGATCCAAACCGCGGCTGGTCAGCCGGTATTCGTGCCGCGTCCGGTTGCTGCTCTGGTAGGGCACCCTGACCAGTACGCCGGCCTCGACCGCGTCGGACAGCCGGCCGGACAGCGCGGTCGGCGAAATCCCGAGCCGGCGCTGGATGTCGTCATATCGCCGGACGCGCAGGAAAATGCTCTGCAGGATCAGCAAAATCCACTGGTCGCCGAGAAGGTCCAGGGTACGCAACAATGGCGCGGTCACCCGCGCATTCTAACTGGCTACAACAAGCGAAGCCTATTGACGGGTCCGGCTATCCGGGCCAGGCTGGGGTGATGACGAGCCAGCCTGTTGCCGTCGCACAGGTCGCCGGCGCCGAGCCCAACCCCTACCTGCTCGGCGTGTACGCGCCGGTCGACACCGAGATCGACGCGGACAATCTGCAGGTCATCGGCCAGATTCCGGCCGATCTCAACGGCGTCTACCTGCGCAACGGACCCAATCCGCGCTATCGGCCGGACGGCCGCTATCACTGGTTCGACGGCGACGGCATGGTGCACGCCGTACAGCTGGAAAATGGAAAGGCACGTTACCGGAATCGTTGGATCCGCACCAAAGCCTTCGAGGCCGAGTCGGCCGCCGGCAAGGCGCTGTGGACCGGCGTGATGGAAAACCCGAAGGGCAACCCGTTTGGCAACGCGCGCGGCCTGCCGCTGAAGGACAACGCCAACACCGACGTGATTTTCCACCGTGGCAAGGTGTTGGCCACCTGGTATCTGTGCGGCAGTCCGTACGCGATCGACCCGCTGTCACTGGAAACCCTTGGCGCGGAGGACTTTCTCGGCACGCTGGCCGGCGACATGATGGCGCATCCGAAGGTCGACGAGCGCACCGGGGAGCTTTTCTGGTTTGACTACGGACCGACGCCGCCCTTCATGCGTTACGGCGTCATCAGCGCGGACGGCCGCGTCACGCACCTGACCAATGTGGACCTTCCCGGTCCGCGGCTGCCGCACGACATGGCCATCACCGAACATTACGCCGTACTCATGGATCTGCCACTGGTGCAGGACCTTGCGGCGGCCCGGCAGGGTCGGCACAAGATCGTCTTTGACCGGTCGCTACCGGCGCGTTTCGGGGTGCTGCCGCGATATGGCAGCGACGTACGCTGGTTCGAGGCCAGCTCGTGCTACATCTACCACGTCGTCAACGCCTGGGAGGACGGCGACGAGGTGGTGATGGACGTGTGCCGGGTGAAGCGGCCGCAGCCGCGCGCCGACGCGGTGACTCCACTGGCGAAAATGCTCTCGTATCTGCGGCTGGACGCGCAACTTCACCGCTATCGCTTCAATCTCGCGACCGGCGCGACCGCCGAGACCGCGCTGGACGACGACAACACCGAGTTTCCGAGTGTGGACGCGAGGACGGTCGGCCAGCGCGGCCGCTTCGCGTACAACGTGCACATCTCGCCGGAGTCGACGCTGCTTTTCGACGGCCTGGTGAAATACGACATCAGCACCGGCGCCAAGACGCAGTGGTCGTTTGGGCAGGGGCGCTGGGGAAGCGAGGCGCCGTTCGCGCCGCGCGACGGCTCCACTTCCGACGACGACGGCTATCTGGTGACGTTTGTCCAGGACGAACGGGAAAACCGCTCGGAGCTGGACATCTTCGATGCCGCCGACGTGACCGCCGGACCGGTCGCCCGCGTGTTGTTGCCGCAGCGTGTGCCGCTCGGCTTCCACGCCACCTGGATACGCGCCGACCAACTGCGGAGTTTCTCAGCATGAAGTGCCATCCGGCCGAGGAAGCCGCGGATTTCGTCGCGCGAGGCTGGTGGAGCGGCGACACGATCGACGGCCTGCTGCGCGCCAGGGTCGCCGAGTCCGGCGGCCAACCGGCGGTGGCCGATCCGCCGAACCTGGCCGCGCTGACCGGACATTCGCCGCGGCGCTGGAGCTGGCACGACCTGGACGCGCAGGTCGACTCGCTCGCCGCGCATCTGCTGTCGTCAGGCGTACGCGCCGGCGACATCGTGGCCGTACAGCTGCCAAACTGCGCACAGCTCGTGCGGTCGTTGCTGGCGATCGTACGAATCGGCGCGATCGCCACCCCGTTTCCGACCGCCTTTCGCGAGCATGAGCTCGTGCCGATGTGCCGGCAGACGCGGGCCGTCGCGTTTCTGACCGCCGAGCGTTCCGGCGATCGATCGCTGCTCGAGCAGGCCACACGCGTACGCGACGAGGTCTCCTCGGTTGCCACTGTCATCGACGTGTTCGCCGAGCTGCCAAGCGAATCGGTGCCCGTACGCGTCGCGGATGTCAACGACTGCGTCACCATTTGCTGGACCTCCGGCACGGAGGCCGCGCCGAAAGCCGTGCCGCGTTGTCACGGCGACTGGCTCATCATGGCCGAAGGCTGTCGTTGGTCGGCACAGTTGGGACCGCGGGATGTGCTGTTGTCGCCGTTTCCGATGACCAACATGGGTGGCATCGCCGGCATGTTCCTGCCGTGGCTGATGGTCGGCGGCCTGTTCCTGCCGCACCATCCGTTCGACCTGCCGACTTTTCTGCGCCAGGTCACCGAAGAACGCGCCACGTACACGGTCGCGCCGCCGGCCCTGCTCACCATGCTCCTGCGCCGCGAGGACATCCTGTCCACAGTGGACATTGGCTCGTTGCGGCTGATCGGTTCCGGATCGGCGCCACTGACGCCATGGCTGGTGCGGACGTGGTCGGAGCGGCACGGCATCGACGTGGTCAACTTCTTCGGCTCCAACGAAGGCATCGCGTTGATGTCAGATCCGTCCGACGTGCCGGATCCGGATCATCGAGCCAGCTATTTTCCTCATTACGGCTCGGAAACACAGTGGCGCAGTCCGATCGCGTCACGAGTTTCCGTACGGCTGGTGGATGCGCGCACGGACGCGGTCATCACCACCGCCGGCCGTGCCGGCGAGCTGCGACTGGCCGGACCGACGGTCTTCGGCGGCTATTTCACCGCTCCGGACGCACCGCTGGACCGGTCGGCATTCGATGACGACGGCTATTTCCGCACCGGTGACGTGTTCGAGATCGCGGGCGAGAGGTTCCTGCGCTACGTCGACCGTGCCAGGGATCTGATCATCCGCGGCGGCGTGAACATCTCACCGGCCGAGATCGAAGGCCTGCTGGCGGCTCATCCGGCGGTCGCCGAGGTGTCGGTCATCGGCGTGCCGGACGACGTGCTCGGCGAGCGCGTGTGCGCCGTCGTCGTCGCCAAGTCTGGACCGCCGACGCTCGCCGAGCTGGTCGACTTCCTCCGGGAAAAGCGCGTGGCGTCCTACAAACTGCCGGAGCGGTTGCAGCTCGTCCAGGCGCTGCCCCGAAATCCGGTCGGCAAGGTGCTCAAACGCGAGCTCCGCGAGCGGGTCGGTGCGTTGGTCAGCCAAGGCTGACCGCGATCCGCCGGACGGCTTCGGTGACGATCTCCGGCGAGGTCGCGAGGTTGAGGCGTACGTGCCCGGCGCCGCCGGTGCCGAAATCCGGACCGGAGTTGAGCGCGACCCGGCCGCGGTCAAGGAAAACCGCCGCCGGATCGTCGCCGAGGTCCAACTCGCGGCAGTCCAGCCAGGCCAGGTAGGTCGCCGCCGGCGGGCGATAACGTACGGACGGCAGCGACTCGGCCAGCAGTGTCCCGAGCAGTCGCCGGTTGTCGTCGAGGCCGGCGACCAGCGCGTCCAGCCAGTCGCCGCCGTCGCGAAGAGCCGCGACGTGCGCGTGAATGCCGATGTGGCTCGCGCCATCGGTGACCAGCAGCGGCAAACTCGCCAGCTCGGCCACGGTGTCGTTGCCACCTGACAACAACGCGGCCTTCAGGCCGGCGAGATTCCAGCCTTTCGACGCGGAGATCGCGGAAAACGCGTCAGCGGTGCCGGAGATGCTCAGATACGGCACGAAATCGGCGCCTGGCAGCACGAGCGGCGCGTGGATCTCATCGACCACGACGCGTACGCCGTGCTCGCCGGCGATCGTCGCGACCGCCTCCAACTCCTCACGCGTGTGCACCGTGCCGGTCGGATTTTGCGGATTGCACAACAGATACGCGGCGTGCTCGTGCTGCTCGAAAGTCGTCGCGAGACCCTCGAGATCAAGACGGCCGTCGGCTCCGAGCGGTGACTCCACCACCTGGCGGCCGAGATGCCTGATCAGGTCATAGAAAGGCGGATAGACCGGACTGTTGACCACCACCGGATCGCCATCGCGGCCGACCAGCCGCAGCGCTTCGGCGAGGCCGAACATCACGTCCGGCACGACGCGCGTACGCTCCGCGACGACGCCGTCCCATCCCCAACGTTTGCGCGCGAAATCGGCCAGCGCGTCGGCGTAACCGGTGCCGGCCGGATAGCCGGAGTCGCCGAGCTCCAAGGCGTTCGAGACCGCGCGTACGATCGGCTCGGCGAGCGGCACGTCCATCTCCGCGACGAAAAGCGGCAGCACGTCGGCCGGATAGGCACGCCATTTCTCCGTCGTACGCCGGCGGAGCTGGTCGAGGGTCAGCTGGCGCAGTGGGTTGGTCATGTCTGCATCTCTAGCAGCTCGGCGGCGATCCGGCGAAGCTCGGCCGCACGGACTTTGGTGCCGTTCGTACCCGACGTGGTCGGAAACTCGCTCAACGCGACGATCCGGCGCGGCACCTTGAACGCGGCGAGGTTTCGCCGGCAGAAGGCGACCAAGGCATCCTCGGCGACCGAAGTGTTGAGCCGTACGAATGCCACCGCCTCGCCACCTGCGCCGACGACTTTGGCCTGGTCGACCGCCGGATGGGTGACCAGAAACGACTCGATCTCGGCCGGTTGGATCAGAAAACCCCGCAGCCGCAACGCATCCCCCATCCGGCACAGATAGGCGAACCCGTCGTCCAACGGCTCGCCGAGATCGCCGGAGCGATACCAGCCGTCGTCGGTGAAGGCGTCGGCGGTCGCCACCGGATTGCCGAGATAGCGGGTCAACACCGGATATCCGCGAAACTGCAACTCGCCGTCGGCGATCCGGAACTGGATGTCAGGCGAGATCGGCACGCCACCCGCCTTACGCCGGATCTCCAGCGGCCGGTCGGACGGCCATCGCGCCAACAGCGCGAAAACCTCGGAAGCACCGTACAAACCGGTGAACCGCGCGCCCAACGTCTCCACCCACTCCGCGATTTCCGCGCTCCGGCCAGCGAAGTCGGCGACACCGGCGCATCGCCAGGCGGGAAATCCGACCGGATGTTGCTGCCAGGCATCCAGCAGCCGGCCGAGCAGGTCGTCGCCGGCCAACACGTGGCTGATCTCGTACGCCTGCAACTGCTCGATCGTGTCCGCGGTGGAGAAAACCTGCTGCATGACACAGGCCGCGCCGGCCGACAGCGCCGCCATCACCGTGTTGAAACCGAAAACGCCGGCCAGCGGAAGCGCCGCCAAGACGAAGTCACCGCGCCGGATGTCGAACGCCGCGGCGGCGTTCGCGGCGTGGCGTACGACCGACCGCTGGTCGTGCTCGGCCAGTTTCGGCAGTCCGGTCGAGCCGGAGGTGGTGAAATAGTTGACCGGATCTTCCAGCTGTCCCACCGAAAGTCCCACCACCGAGCCGCCGGACCAGTATGGCAACCGCGGCGGTCCGGCGACGTCGACGGTGGCCACCGCCGGCGGCGGATAGCCGGATTCGCCAAGCATGCCGGCGAAATCACGGCCGAGGAAGTCCGCCGGCATGGCGACACAGGCCGGTTTTGCGATGCTCAGCAGGTGTTTCAGCTCGTGTACGCCATAACGCGTGTTGATGCCGAGGACGGCCGCTCCGAGCGACGCCACCGCGAACTGCCAGACGACCGCGTCGACGCAGGTCGGCAGCCACACACCGACGATCGACCCGCGGCGTACGCCATGCCGCGCCAGGTCGACGGCCAGCGCCTCGACCGCCGACCGCAGCTGGCCGTACGTGACCGCCGAGCCGGCACGCTCCGGCTCGACCAGCGCGACCGCGTCGGGATCGGCCGACGCGAGCATCTGTGCCAACGTGCCCATCCGCTCAGCCAACCGGCCCGTACGCCGTGCGTCAACGCCCGCATGGCCACCATGCGGGCTCAGCCGTTGACAAGCCGCCGTATAGCGTCGACCAGCTCCACCGGCGGCGCCGGCTCGAACGACTTCGCCTCGTGGTCGATCTTCGTGAGATTGGTCAGCACGCCGTCCTTCCACCAGTAGAGCCGCGGCGACAGCGCGCCAGCATTGTCCTGGTATGCGGCGAAGGCGTACGGCGTCATCTCGTTGAGCGCGGTGAGCACCGTCCTGTCGAGGATCGGATGGAACGCGAGGTGGTGTCGCCACGGCACCGCCACCAGCACGCCGTCTGCCGGCGGCCGGAGGCCAGCGACCTGCTCCATCAGCTGCGGCAGCACCAAAGCCTTGCTGGCAACGAACATCGACGACCCGTTGACCAGGTGGATGTCGGTGCCGTCCGGCCGAGTCGCGACCTGGTAGTCGTCGATCGGCAGGTTGACCAGGTTGGCACGCGCCGTCGAGCGCAGCGCGCCGAGACCGACACGCTCGACCTCGCCGTCGTCCAGAATCTGTACGGTGTCGGGCAAATCCACCGCGATCGCGGACACGAGCCCTTCCGACACCGGCCTGGCGTAACGGAAATGGTCAGGGTCGGGCGAAAAGTCGTCCGGCAGCAACCGCAGATACGCCTTCGCCAACAGCTCGTCGCGCTCCATCGTCAGCGAGCCGAGTGGATTGGCGACCAGCGCCGCGACGTGTTCCTCGATCAACTGCGACCACTTGTCCTCCGGCGCCTCCTTGCACTTCTGCGCCAGCGACAACAGTGGAAACGTGCCGTGCGTGTCGGATTGTAGATATGGCGCGAAAACTACCGTTGTCACGCCGTGGCGGGAAAACGCGTCCCGCGCCTCGGTGCGCAGACGCTCGGCCTGGCTTGCGGTGAGAAACGTGAACTCGGAGTCGGCGGCAGCCGTCACGGTGGGCCTTTCTGGTCGGTGAGTGCCTCCCGCCGAGTCTGTCACGCGAGGGACCGGTCCCCGGATTCCTGGTTAGCGTACGGCGGCGAGTGCGAACAGGAGGGTGGCGTGGGTTTGTCCACTTCGAGGCCCGCCGACGGCTTGGCGGTCCTGCCGCCGGCCGACGGTGGCCTCGCACGAGGCGTGCCGGCGGCCGCTCCCGGCACGCTGTTCGTGCTCGGTCCCTACGGTGGGGTCAGCGCGCCCCCCACCGCCGGTTTCAGCCTGCTTTTTGGCCGTAACGAGCCAGAAGTGCACGTCTGCGTCGGCGACGACGACCCGCACGTGAGCCGCCGGCACGGCGAGATCAGCTTCACCGGCGCGCGTTGGGGCCTGCGCAACATCGGCCGGTCGGCGATTCGGCTGCCTGGCTCGCGAATGCTGCCGACCGGCCAGCGAGAGCTGCTGCCGACGGCGTACACGCCTCTGTTCGTCATCTCGCCGCACCAACAACACCTCGTCGAAGTGCTCGTCGCCGGCCCGGAACCAGCGAGAGTCGCGCTTCCGCGGGCCCTGTCGGCCGACGAACGGCTGGTCCTGAGCTGCCTCGGCCAGCGCTATCTGCGGCACGAGGCGACACCGCATCCGCTGAGCTGGTCGCAGGTCGCGTCGCAGCTCGCCAGCCTGCGACCAGCCGAATCATGGGGAGTCGACCGGATTTCGCGCATTGTCGGAGACGTACGCGATCGTGCGGTCACCGGTGCGTCCGTGCACGACCTGCTGGTCGAGCTGGTGACCTCGACCACGCTCGTACCAACGGATCTGCGGTTGCTCAGCCGGTGAGGTGACCCTGGTGTCCTGCCGTGGCGGAGTGATTTGGCGCCCGATGTTCCGGCGGTTGGGTTTTGGGTAGTTGCATGGGGAAGTAGTTGCTTCTTCATGCTTGTTGGGTTGGGTCTTCATGTTTGTTGCGTCGGGGGTGGTTGGGTCTCCACGTTTGTTGCGTTGGGTGGGTGGTGGTTTTTCGCCTGCGCGGCGGGGCTCCTGCGCGGAGGGCGACCTCAAGGGAGGGGCGCGTGGATGCCAATCGGTGTGCATGGAGGTGCGGGTGGCGGTTTGCGGGCGGGGCTGGGTTCTCCAGGCTTGCTCGTATGGGAAGCAACCCGGCGGGCTGGACGCCATCACAGCGTCTGTAGCGCTAAATGTCTAGCTTGCCGGTTTGCCGTTTGGTAGCAAGGCCTCCTTACGTACGTCTGACGCACGCATGGGGGCCTTGCGAACATTCAGCGGCTGCCGGGTTGGTGCTGGTGTGATTACTGTGGCCGACAATGCCGGTGAGGCGCAACCAATACAACGAACACAAAGCCTGACTAGCATCGGACTGCCGTTGCACGCGTACTCCGTGAATCGGCCACACTCAGCGGCTGGGACAGCGTCTCATGCTCGGCTGAGGACCGCGGCGACCCCGGGGATCCGCGAACGATAGCCGGCCAGCAGGGTTTTGGCCGTGGAGACCGAATCCACCAGCGGATGCACGGCGAAAGCGGCCAATGCCGCCGACGGCGAGCCGGTGCGCGCGGCCTGGATGGTGAGCTGCTCGGCCGACTTCACCTGCTGGATCAAGCCAAGCTGATGACCAGCCAGCGCGCTGGTGATCAGCGGATGCGGACCGTTGGCGTCCACAGTGCACGGCACCTCGACGACCGCCTCCGCCGGCAGGCCAGGCACCGCGTTTCCGTTGCGTACGTTGAGAATCATCGCCGTACGCTCGCCACGCGCGATCGCCGCCATCAACGCGAGCGCCACTCCTTCGTATCCACCGGCCTCCACGTCTTCTTTGTCCCGGCCGGCCGCGTCGACCTCGGCGCGGCTCTCGGCCATGTAGGTCTCGTCGCGTTCTCGGCGTACGCGCCGCCACTCGGACAGCGCGCTGCGCGGATCCTTCGCCACCGCGGCGTAGAAGTCTCGTTGTTGGCGCAACAGAAACTCCCCGCGAGTCACCGGCGAGCCCTTGATCGAGGCGACCGCGTCACGGGTGAAGTAGTAGTAGAAGAGATATTCGTTGGGGATGCAGCCGAGCGCGGCGATCCAGTCCGCGCCAAAGAGGCGCCCTTCCTCGATCGAGTCCAGCGCGGCCGGGTCGGTCACCAACCGCGGCAACACATCGCGTCCGTTGAAGGAAAGCCCGCGCAGCCAGCCGAGATGGTTGAGGCCGACATAGTCGGCCGTGGTCGCCATCGGGTCGAGCTCCAACGCACGCGCGGCGCGACGGCTCAGACCGAGCGGCGAGTCGCAGATGCCGACCACCCGATCACCGAGAATGTGTTGCATGGCCTCGGTGATCATGCCGGCAGGATTGGTGAAGTTGATGACCCACGCGTCCGGACACACGGCTGCGACCCGCTCCGCGACGTGCAGCGCCACCGGCACGGTCCGCAGCCCGTACGCGAGTCCGCCGGGACCGGTCGTCTCCTGGCCGAGAATCCCCAGATCCAGTGCGACCCGCTCGTCGGCGGTGCGGCCTTCCAGCCCGCCAACGCGAATCGCGGAAAACACGAAGGTCGCATCGCGCAGCGACTCGTCGAGATCGGTGGTCGTATGCACCGTTGGCGGGTTTTCCTGCTCCGCGGCCATTTGCCGCAACACATGCCCGATCGCCGCAAGCCGGTCGCCACTTACGTCATAGAGCGAGACGTCCGTGACGCGGCGTTCGCCGCGATCCCGCAGCAATGCGCCGTACACCAGCGGCACGCGAAAACCGCCGCCGCCGAGAATCGCGAGCTTCATCCGGTCAGCACCTCGACACCGGCGGTGACACAGGTCCGCAGGGTGGAATCGTCGGCTCCTTCGTTGGTCACGATGACGTCGATGTCGGAGACGCCGCAGACACGCAGCGCTCCGGTGCCGGGAAACTTGTTGCGGTCGGCCAGCAACGCGGTTTTCTTGGCGGCCGCGATGATCGCACGCTTGATCGGCACTTCGACCAGGGTAGTGTCCAAAATCTGGCCGTCCGGCCGCACTCCGCTGGTGCTGAGAAACGCGATGTCGGCACGTACCTGTTGCAGCGCGTCCTCGGTCAGCAGACCGACCAGCGAATGGTAGGGCCGGCGGACCAGGCCGCCGAGCAGGATCAGCTCGACGCTCTCCACGTCACGCAGCACGTCGAAGGCGGCCAGGTTGGCGGTGATGACCGTGACACGGCGGAGTTTCAGTTGCTGCGCAAGGCACATCGCGGTCGTCCCGACATCCAACAGCACCACGTCACCGTCGGACACCAACTCGACGGCGCGGCGGGCCACGGCCTGTTTGTCAGCGGTGTCGACGGCAGCCACCGCCGCGAACGGCATTCGCTCATCGAGGTCCTCCGGCACGTGCGCGCCACCGTGTACGCGCGTGAGCGTGCCGTCGCGGCCGAGCCTGGCCAGGTCACGGCGAATCGTCGACGGGCTGACCCGCAACGATGTGGCCAGCTCCCGCACGCCGGTGGCGCCTTCGGTGCGCAGCCGCCGGACGATCTCGGCGTGCCGTTCGTGCTGCAGCATGCAGCGGACGATACCAGTCAGAAACGCGCACAACCAGCCGCGTTCGCGCACGTACGCTCAGCAATAGGTTGTGAGGCTGCGCGGTTGCAGTTAGTGTTGCGCGCATCTAGCTGAATGGGGAGTTGCCACCTGATGTCCGAAGGTGCATACGATCCGCTGCGCACCCTCCGGGATCCGGTGGGTCCAGAGATCGACGTTTTTCTTTCCGGCACGGTGTTCCTGGACATCGTGTTCACCGGCCTGCCGAAAATGCCGAGCGCTGGCACCGAAGTGTGGGCCGAAGGCATGGGGTCGTGTCCCGGTGGCATCGCCAACCTGGCGATCGCGACCAGCCGGCTCGGTTTGCGCACGTCGCTCGCCGCCGCGTTCGGCGACGACGACTATGCCGACTTTTGCTGGCGTACGCTGGCAGAGCAGGAAAGTGTCGACCTGTCGCGGTCGCGGCGGTTCGAACATTGGCATTCGCCGGTCACCGTCTCGATGGCGTGCGCCGGCGACCGGAGCATGTTGACGCACGGCCACGACTCGCCGCTGCCGGCCAGTGACATGATCGGCAAGCCGCCGCGCACGCGCGCAGTCGTCGTGGACCTGCCCGGTCCCAACGCACTCGGCGAGGCCGAGGAAACGTCCTGGGCCAACCTGGCCCGTAAGGACGGGGCGCTGGTTTTCGCGGACGTGGGCTGGGATCCGACCGAGACCTGGTCCGGCGAAATGCTGGAACAACTGCGCTATTGCGACGCTTTTCTGCCGAATGCCGGCGAAGCGATGGCATATACGCGTACGCAGACACCGCAGGACGCGCTCTACGCGATCGCCGACCTGGTGCCGCTCGCCGTCGTCACCAACGGCGCCGAAGGCGCGATGGCGATCGACTCCACCACCGGCGAGGAAGCGCATGTGCCGGCGCCGCGGGTGACCGCACTCGACCCGACCGGTGCCGGCGACGTTTTCTGTGCCAGCATGGTGCTCGGCACGCTGGCCGGCTGGCCGTTGCAGCACCGGCTGGCATTCGCGTCGGCGTGCGCCTCGCTCGCCGTCCAGCAGTTCGGCGGATCGCTCGCGGCACCTGGCTGGGGTGATATCGCCGACTGGTGGCACGGCGTACGCGACCAGGCCAACCGCGACGCCTATCACGCTTCTTTGGTGCGGCGCTATGGATTCCTCGACGAGCTGGTGCCGACGGTGCCGGTCGGCGCGGTCCGCCGGGCGGCCGCCACCATCGCTCGCTATGCGGACGTGGCCCAAGTCCCCTAACTTCCGGGAGAAAACCTGATGTCGAGCCGGAGCCTCCGCCTGGGAACACTGTTCGCAGCTGCCGCGGTGCTGGTCGCCGCCTGCGCACCGCCCGGCTCCGGAGGGGCCGGTGGCGGATCCTCGGAACGACCGGCCGGCAGCATCTCGACCGATCCGGCCAAGGCCGGCCAGGTGACCCTGAACGTCTGGGACCAGGAGGTGCGCGGCGGCCAGAACGCGCAGGTCACCCAGCTCAACAAGGAATTCCAGGCAAAGTATCCCAACGTGAAGATCGTCCGCACGTCGAAGTCCTTCCAGGACCTGAAAACGACGCTGCGGCTGGCGTTGTCCGGCAGCAACCCGCCGGATGTCGTCGAGGCCAACCAGGGTTATCCGGACATGGTCACCTTCGTCAAGGCCGGCATGCTGACGCCGATCGACAGCTATGCCGGCGTGTACGGCTGGGACAAGCGCTATCCAAAGACGCTGCTGGACCTCAACCGGGTCAGCGCCGACGCGAAGCATTTCGGCACCGGCAAGCTCTATGGCATCTCGCAGATGGGTGAGTTCATCGGCCTTTACTACAACAAGGCGTCGCTGGCGGCACTCGGGCTCAAGCCGCCGAGCACCTGGTCGGAGTTCACCAGTCAGCTGGCCACCATCAAGGCCAAGGGACAGCTGCCGATCCAGTTCGGCAACCTGGACAAATATCCGGCTATTCACACGTACGGTGTGATTCTCGACCAGCTGGCCGGCAAACAGTTCACCCGTGACCTGGTTTTCGGCACCGGCAAGGCATCCTGGATCGATCCGCGCGCGGTGCAGGCCGCGACGACCCTGCAGACCTGGGCCAAGAGCGGTTTTCTCAGTCCTGGCGCCAACGGTCTCGGCTATGACGACGCCACCAAGCAGTTCGCCGCCGGCAAAGGTGTCTACCTGATGACCGGCACGTGGGTCGCAGCCGACCTGAAGGGTCCGATGGGGGCCAAACTCGGCCTGGTGCCGCCACCGCCGGCGACCACTGGCGGCTCGATCGCCACCACCGGCGGTGAGAGCCTGGCCTGGTCGATCACCAGCAAGTCCAAGCATCCGGACGTTGCCGCCGCCTACCTGAACTTCCTCACCAACCAGCACGCCGCGGATGTCATGACACAGACCGGAAACCTGCCGGCGGTGCTGGGGCCGGCCGCCGCCGCACTGCCTCCGGCCAGCGCGGAAGGTCAGATGGTCGCCGGTTGGAAGCAGATCAGCGCGGCCGACGGCCTCGCGCCGTACCTCGACTATTCGACGCCGACCTTCTATGACACATTGACCGCTGCGCTGCAAAGCCTTATCGGCGGTCAGACGACGCCGCAGCAGTTCGCGCAGACTTTGCAGGCCGACTACGGCAAGTTCCACCAGTCCGGATGACGGCTGTGCGCGGGCGATACGCGCGGCGAGCTCCTGGCGAGCCGCGCGCGATCGGATATCTTTACGTGGCACCGGCGTTGGTGTTGTTCGGCTTGCTCATTCTCGTGCCGTTCGTCCAGGGGATCTGGTATTCGCTCTATGACTGGGACGGCCTGAGCGTCGCGACGTGGACGGGTCTGGGGAACTATGTCGCGCTGTTCACCGATCCGAGCCTGCGCGGTCCGTTCCTGCATGCGCTGGTGTTGCTGATTTTCTACGCGCTGCTGCCAATCCTGGTCGGCCTGCTGCTGGCCGCCGCGATGTCGCGCGTGCGGATTCACGGCATGACCTTCTTTCGGACCGTACTGTTTCTGCCGCAGGTGCTGGCGATGGTCGTGGTCGCCTTGTCGTGGCGGTGGATCTACGCACCCGACGGGCTGCTCAACTCGGTGCTGCAGGCGGTTGGCCTGGGATCATTGGCAAAACCGTGGCTCGGCGACTTCAACCTGGCGCTGCCCGCCGTTGGCCTGGTGGGCACGTGGGTCGAGTTTGGCCTGTGCATGGTGCTGTTCCTGGCCGGCTGCCAGAAAATTCCGCGTGAGCTCTACGAAGCCGCGCGGCTGGACGGCGCCGGTCCGCTCCGCGAGTTTCTCGCGGTCACGTTGCCGGCGCTTCGGCCGGAGATCGCGGTGGCGGCGACGCTGACGATCGTCGCCGGCCTGCGCAACTTCGACCTCGTCTACATCACGACTGGCGGCGGACCTGGCAACGCGACCGCTGTGCCGGCCTATGAGGTCTATCACCGCGCCTTCGAAACCGGTCAGGTCGGCTCCGCCGCCGCCGTCGGTGTCAGTCTCGCCGTGCTGATTTTCGTGCTCACCGTGGCGGTTTCTCGTGCGATCGAGGGGAGGCGGTCGTGACCAGCCGGCTCGAGCGAGCGATGACGTACGCGATCCTGGTGGTTTTCTGTGTCATCGCGTTGGTGCCGGTGCTCGGGGTGCTGTCGACCGCGTTTTCCAACCCGAAAAGTCTGCGCACCGGCTTCGCGCTGCCGGACGGGCTGCATTGGAACAACTTCGCCGATGCCTGGACACGCGGCCATTTCGGCACCTATCTGCAGTCGTCCGTCATCGTCACGGTCACGGTCGTCGTCGCAGCAGCGCTCCTGTCAACACTCGCCGCGTACGCCTTCGGGACTATGCGGTTTCCCGGCTCGTCGGTGCTTTTCTATCTGTTTCTCATCGGCCTGACGCTGCCGGAAGAAGCGCTCGTCATCCCGCTCTACTATGACCTGCGCGGCTTTGGCCTGACCGACACCTACTGGGCTCTGATCCTGCCGCAGACCGCGCAGTCGATCGCCTTCGGCACGTTTTGGATGCGCGCGTTTTTCCGTAGCGGCGCGCACGGCTCTCTCGTCGAGGCGGCCAGGATCGACGGCGCGAACAGTTGGACGACGCTGTGGCGCGTGCTGGTGCCGACGGGCTGGCCGGCGATCACCACGATGCTGGTCATCACCTTCATGTGGACGTGGAACGAATTCCTGCTGGCGCTGGTCATGGTGACCTCCGACAGCCTCCGCACCGTGCCACTCGGCCTGGTTTTCTTCCAGGGCCAGCACACCTCGGAGTTCGCGCTGCTCGCCGCCGCCGCGGTCCTGGTGGCGCTCCCGGTAGTGATCGTCTACATCGCTTTGCAACGGCGATTCATCGAAGGCATGCTCTCCGGCGCGATCAAGGAGTGACGTACGTGTGGCCGAGCGGCGAGGTCCCGGTCGGCCAGCACGTCAGCGCGGATCTCATCCATGCTGCGCGGATCATCGCGGGTCTTCTGACTGTGCGCGATCTTGTCGATGAGCTGGTAGATCGCCTCGGTCTTTTCTGCCGGCAGCAGAGCGCTCAGCCACGCCGGCCGTCGTCAGCGTCCTCTTTCTCGACGCGGGCCGCCAACGTACGCGGCAACGTCGTGGTCAGATGCTCACCCCACTCCAGCCGACTGGCCGCCGCCCTGGTCGTCCACTTCAACGCCGCCGCAACCTCAGCGGCCGCATACCGACGGGCCAACGGATCATACTGATTGATGAACCGACCCATCGCCGCAAGCCGCAACCCCTGCATCGCCGCGATCAACCGATTCGTCACCTCCATCACCGCCAGGCACTCATTCCGATCCGCCGCCGACAGATCCAACTCCTGCAAAACCCGAACCGTATCCGCATCCGGCGCCGCATCCACAAAATCCAACGCGAACAGCGGATCTCCAATAACCCCCATGCTACCGGTCCATGCCACCATCATGCCCCACAGCCCGCACATTATGAGCCGCAACTTCCCCCAAAACACAAGGAAAGACGGATTGTTTTCGCTTTTCACCATGACGGCTTCGTTTGTTCCCCCCGCACTTCGACCGTACTTTTTCTCTCTCCCCTCCCCAACGCACCAAGCGGGCATCGCAACCATTTCCTCAACGCACAATGCGACACTCACCAGCTCCCAACGCAACGCCAGGTGTCCCTCCAGTCGACAACACCTGGCGCCGCACCACTTCCTCGACCCGCACACCCCAACACGACTATCCCATCGCCATCACCAAAACCCCCTCACGCGGCCGTCACATTCACCACCACCCCCGGATTGCTGGTCTGCGCCTTCACATCCCCAATCGCCAACCACGTCCCATCCACCTTCCGAGCCGTATGAAAAACCCCACCGCTCCCCGTGCCGATCACCAAGTGCAAATCACCATTAGGCTCCCCCACCGCATCCACCGCCGCCGCGCCACTCAGCGTGCTATGCGCGGCCGCGACAACATCCCCAAACGGCAACCAACTGCCATCGCTCTTACGAGCCGCGTGCCAGATCCGACCATCACCACTGGCCACAACGACATGCAAGTCAACGCCAACTCCAGCGGCCGTGACATCCGCGATCGATCCTGGATCGCCCGCCTGGCCTTTCACGTCACCAAAAGCCAACCACGACCCATCAGTGCGCCGCGCCGTGTGCCACAACCTCCCATCCGAGGTCGCGACAACGACATGCAGGTCGGTGGCGGATCCGGATGGTGACCGTACGGCCGCCGCCGACACCTTCACCACCTTGCCAGGATTTCCGGCCACGCCGTCGACATTGCCAAACGTCGTCCACGTGCCGTCGACGTGCCGGATCGCATGAAACACGTTTCCAGCGGTTGTCGCGACAACGACATTCAGCTCGTTATTGACACTCGCCGCCGCGACGTCGGCCACCTGGAAGGTCGCGCCGGTGGTCGACAGGACATTTCCCCACGACAACCAGCTGCCGTCGGCCAGGCGGGCCGTGTGAAAAAGGTGGCCGTCGCGAGTCGCCGCCACCAGTTGCAGGTCATTGCCGGTACGCGCGACATCCGCCGCGACGGCGTCGACCGAGCCCGCCTGGCCTTCCACATCACCGAAAGCGCCACTCCAGACACCGTTGACCTGGCGGATCGTGTGGAACAGGCCACCATTCGCGGTTGTCGCCACCACCTGCACCGGCAGCGGCTGCGGCGCGTCGGAGACGATGTTCTTGTAGCGGATCGGAATATAGCCGTTGTCGCTCAGATACGACCGGCTCCAGCTCTCGATCTCGGCGGTCTTTCCCGGATACGGCTCGGAATACACCACCAGCGAGGTGTGCGAGCCGTCCGTCCAGTGGTCGAAGAGTGCCACGTGTTGCAGGTCCCACGGCACGTCCGAGCCGGTACGGTCGACGGCGTCGCCGCGTTGCAGGTCGTCGTAACTTGCCAGCCTGTTGGCGAAGTTCATCAGTGTCGCGGTGTTTTCGCTGGCCGTCAAATGCCACGCCATCGACACGTATCCGGAGCAGTCGGTGCGATAAAGCCGGCCCTGTGGGTCGCCGTACTGCGCACTCTGGCTGTACGGAACGTGCCGGTCGACCCAGAACTGTGCTCGATCACGCACCTCCGAGCGGGAAATGGGTCCACCGACCGACGATGCGGCCATCGCACTTACCGGTGACACCAGGAATCCGACGACAGCGACGAGCGCGATCGCTGCCGCGGCAGGTTTCCACGACATGTCAGGTGTGCCTTTCTCCTCGGCGCTCTGCCCCGACCGGAAGTGTAGGAAGCGGCACCGCCGGCGCGCCGCGAGTTTCATCGTGGTCTGAAACACCGTACGCGGCGAACCGCGCGATCGCGGCACTATGCGTTCATACCGCTCGATCGAGGACGAGGTGGCGATTTCTCCGGCGGCGACCATTCTCTATGCTGGCCGCAAGCCACTGTCCGTACGGCGAAGATTCGGAGTTGGCATGACAACGGCGTCGACACCTCACGAACCGGCACTGCGCATTCTCACGGTCACCAACCTGTGGCCGGAAAACGGCAGCTTCCGCGGCATTTTCGTGCGCGAGCAGGTCGAGGCCCTGCGCCGGCAGGGCCACCAGGTCGACGTGGAAATCGTCGCGCAGGCACGCGGCAAGGCCGACTACCTGCTCGCCGCGCCACGCGTACGCCGCCGCGCCCGCACCGGCGGATATGACATCGTGCACGTTCACTATGGCCTGACCGCGCTGGCCGCACGGCTGGTCACCGGCATTCCGAAGGTGTTGACGCTGCACGGTTCGGACATCAACTCGCCGAAACAGCGGCGCATCACCCGGCTCGGCGCCGGTTCCATGTCGCGCGTGTACGTCTCCCGCCGGCTGGCGGTCACCGCGCGCGAGCCGGATGCCACGGTAATCGCCAACGGCGTGGATTTCGAGCTGTTCAAGCCCACCGACCGCGCCGAGGCCCGCGCCACCCTCGGCATCGATTCGGACGCGCGGGTGGTCCTGTTCGGCGGTCACCCGGACAACCAGGTCAAAGGCTATGACGTGTTCAGCGATGTCCTTGCCGAACTGCGCAAACGTGGTGTGGCCGCGGAGGAGCTGGTGCTCGCCGCACCAGGGCAGAATCGCGCCGACGTGGTGCCAAAGTTCGCCGCCGCCGATGTCCTGCTGTTCACGTCCCGCAAAGGCACCGAGGCCTCGCCGACCGTCGTGAAAGAGGCCGCGACGATGAACCTGCCGGTCGTCACGGTGAATGTCGGCGACACCGCGGAAACCCTGGCCAAGGCAACCCCGGGCGCCGTCGTGGACTTTCCGGAGCCATGGGGGACGCCGGCCGCCCGCGCCGAGCTGATCACCCGGCTGGCCGACGCGGTCGCACCATTGCTGACAAAACCGATGCGTTCCACCGGTCGCGAGGCGATGGCCTGGCTGGACACCGCGGAGGTCACCCGCCGACTTGTAGCGCTCTACCGGTCGCTTCTCCGGTCATCCGATAGCTGATTCCCGGTTTCCTGAGGAATCTGGGAAAGTTTCTCCGCATATCGGACACATCTGAGATTCACTGCAACCTGCCGCGCGGTCCCGTGCGTCATTGTCGGTGTAACCATCGGCGCTCACGGGGTGAGCCTCATGGGAAGGCTGATCACGCGTGGCGCGCGCACCACATGCATCTGCCCTGACCGCACCACCGGACCTGGAGGAATGCCAAGGAGGACGGGGAAAGGCGTATTCGCCTGGTCCATCGCCGATGCCGGCCGAACGACTAGCGTCGACAGCCTGCGTCGAGCAGGAATACCTGCTGCGAGGTGCGGCAACGTCATTTCGGGAAGACGCGGACGGTCGGCTCGTCGCGGGTCCTGATGCCGCCTACGGCACACGGATCCTGGTTCGCCGGCCGGCTCGATCCGAGCAGTTCAACGGGACCGTGCTGGTGGAGTGGCTGGATGCCGCCGGTTCGGCGGAAACCGCGGCGGAATGGGCCGCCACGCAGACGGAGCTGATACGTGGCGGTTTCGGGTGGGCCGGTGTTTCGGTGCGGCAGGCCGCATCTGACGGTCTCAAAGCGTGGGATCCGGAGCGTTACACCGATCTGCGACACCCTGGCGACGACCACGCCTACGACATGTTTTCGCAGGCCGGCGCGGCCGTACGTGAGATCGCCGGCGAGATGGGACCAGATGTCCGGCTGATCGCCGCCGGGATGTCGGCCGCCGCGCAACGGATTTCCGCGTATGTCGACGACATCGACCGGTCCGCCGGGATTTTCGACGGATTTCTGGTCCACTGTCCGCCGGCATCCGCACGCTTCGGAAACAACACGCGGGTCCCGACCCTCGTGCTGCAGACCGAGACGGAGATCGCCAGCTCCGGATACGGATCGACGGCGCGACCAGACGCGGAATGTTTTCGGCTTTGGGAGATCGCCGGAGCAGCGCGGATCGACGCGTACGCGCAGGCAATGGCCGGTCTTCACCCGGTCGAACGCAAACCGTCGGAGGTGATCGCCGCGCTTGCCAGTGGTGCGAAACACGCCGGTCTCGACCAGTTCGTGATTTCCGCGCCACAGCACCACTATCTCGCCAACGCCGCGCTTCACCAGCTGAATCGGTGCGTACGCGACGGTGTCGCGCTGCCACGCGGAGAGCGGCTCGCCACCGTGCCGAGCGCGCCGCATATCCTGAAACGCGACGCACACGGCAATGCCGTCGGAGGCGTACGCACGCCGTGGATGGACGTGCCGACCGCGTTGCTGACCGGTGTCGATCCGGAGTCGGCCGGCCTGGCCGCACCGTTTCCACCGGCGATGTTGACCGCGCTTTATCCGAGTGTCGAGGCCTATCAGAAGGCGTTCGACGACGCGACCGAGGCCGCCGTCGCGGCCGGTTTCCTGCTTCGCGCCGATGCCGCCGAAATCAAGGAGCTCGCCGCCATCACCTTCGTGATGTCACTTCGCAATTGACGATCACGAGCTTTCGACATGGGGACTAACGATGACAATGATGTCAGAGTGCGACCGGCTCCTTTCCGGCCGGCAGTGGAAAGGCCATCGATGACCTGGCTGCTGACCGGCGGGGCCGGCTATATCGGATCGCACGTGCTGCACGCGATGCACCAGTCCGGCTACAACTGCGTGGTCCTGGACGACCTGTCGACCGGAGTCGCCGAGCGCGTCACCGACGGCACCGCGCTGGTGATCGGATCGGTGCTGGACACCGCGTTGCTCGAATCCACCATCCGCGAACACGACATCCGCGGAATCGTCCATTTGGCTGGGCGGAAGTCGGCACCAGACTCCGTACGACAGCCGATCTATTACTACAACGAGAATGTCGGTGGCATGATCTCGTTGCTGGATGCGGCAAACCGCACCGACGTACGCCGGATCGTCCTGTCCTCCAGCGCGGCCGTCTATGGCACCACGGATGTCTCTCCTGTTCCCGAAGACGCCGAATGCCGGCCGGAGAATCCGTATGGCGAGTCCAAGCTGCAGTGCGAGAAAATTCTCGCCGACGCGTCGAGCGCGCATGACATCGGCTATGTCTCGCTGCGATATTTCAACGCCGCCGGTGCCGCTTCACCGCGGCTCGCCGATCGTGGTGCCGACAACCTCATCCCGAAGGTTTTCCTCGCGCTAGGACAAAACGTGCGGCCGAAGGTGTTCGGTGACGACTGGCCGACGCACGACGGCACCTGCGTCCGCGACTACGTTCACGTCGCCGACCTCGCGACAGCCCACGTGCAGGCTGTCGATCTGCTGGAGCAGCGGCTCACCCGTCGCACGTACAACGTCGGTCGCGGCAAAGGCAGCACCGTGCTCGAGGTGCTCGACACCATCAGGACGATCACCGGCATGGCCTTCGACCACGACATCGTCGCGCGGCGTGCCGGCGACCCGGCCGAGGTCGTCGCGGACGTCACGCGAATCCACGCGGAGTTGGGGTGGCGCGCCAAATTCGACCTCCACGAGATGATCTCGTCGGCCTGGTCGAGCTGGTCACCGGCCAGCGCCTGACCGCTCTACCGCGGACGATCTAGGTATCGTTAACACCCGCAGCGCGTGACTTCAAGCGGCCAACGGTAACGAAAGTCTTGGAAAATCCAACCGCTTCGTGTACTTTATCGATGTTAACGTTAACAATCGATGGAGGCGCCAGCGATGAGACGTACGTTGTTCGTGATCCTCCTGGCGGCGACACTCGTCGCCACCGCCGCGCCACCGGTCGCCGCCGCGCCGAGCACGCGCGACTACGTACGGCTGGTCAATCCGTGGGTCGAGTCCGACATCGGCCGGTTTTTCTTCTTCCAGTCCGCGAGCCAGCCGTTCGGCATGGTCAAGCTGCGGCCGGACACCAGCACCAGCACCACCTGGGACTCCGGCTACCAGCACGACGAAAACGAGGTCAAGGGATTCAGCCACGTCCACGAGTGGACGCTGTCCGGCGTGCAGGTGATGCCGACAACCGGCGCGCCGGTGCCGAAAACCCAGGGCGACACCGGCTGGCAGTCTCATGTGGACCATGACAACGGCGAGATCGCCGAGCCTGGCTATCACAAACTCCACCTCGATCGTTATGGGGTGACCGCGGAGCTGACCTCCACCGAGCGGGTCGGCATGCACCGCTACACGTACGACCGCGGCGGCCCGAGCGAGATCATCGTCAACCTCGGCGGAGTGCTCGGCGAGGCGACCATGAACGGCGCGCAGGTGACGAAGGTTTCCAACCAGGAGCTCGAAGGTTTCGTCACCATGCACGACGGCAACACCAAGCTGTTCTTCGACATCGCCTTCGACCGGCCGTTCGATTCGCTACATGGCTGGACAAACGGCAAGCTCGCCGACGGCGGCGCTCCAATCGACCGGTTGGCCGGCGACAACATGGGCGTCTACGTACGATACGGCCAGCTGGCCGCCGGCAGCGCTGTGCAGCTCAAGGTCGCACTTTCCTACACCAGCACCGAAGGCGCGCGCCGCAACCTCGCCGCGGAGCTTCCCGGCTGGAGTTTCGGTGCGACCAAAGCCGCCGCGCAGCGGCAGTGGAACGACCTGCTCGGCCGCATCGACGTGCGCGGCGGCACGCACCAGCAACAGGTCAAGTTCTACACCGACCTGTTCCATGTGCTGTGCGGACGCGGCGTTTACAGTGACGCGGACGGAAAATACATCGACGACACCTGGAATCACAACCAGGTCAAGCAGATCCCACTCGGCCGCGACGGCCGGCCGAAGTTTGCCATGTACAACTCGGACGCACTGTGGCTCACGCAGTGGAACGTCAATTCGATCCTCGGCCTGGCTTATCCGGAGATCTATGCCAGCATGGTCAACTCGTTCCTGCAGATGTATCGCGACGGCGGCCTGCTGCCGCGCGGTCCGGCGGCCGGTGACGACACCATGATCATGACCGGTTCACCGATCACCTCCTTCATCGTCGGCGCGTGGAACAAGGGAATCCGCGGCTTCGACATCGACCTCGCGTTCAAGGCGATGCTGGACGCGCAGTCGGTCGGCGGCCTGTTCGACAAAGGCGCCATCGAGTACGGCTCCTGGACCGGCGCCGGCGGCATCCGGCCGTACCTGGAGCGCGGTTATGTGCCACACGACCAAAGCGCCGGCTTCCTCGACGGCGGCGCCGGCGAAACGCTGGAATACGCCAACCAGGACTGGGCATTGGGTCAGCTGGCCAGGCAACTGCACAAGCGCGGCCTGAACGTCGCGCAGTTCGCGAAGGTTTCGGTGTCGTCACAGCTCAACGACAGCAACTTCGCCGGTGTACGCGCGGTGGACGGGCGGCCGATCCGGTCGAGTGTCTCACCGAAGGAAAACGTGGAATGGGCCTCCAACGGCGAAAAGACGCCGGCTATCACGCTGAGCTGGGACAAGCCGCGGACGATCCAGAAGGTCGTGCTGTCCGACCGCGCCAACCTGACCGACAACGTCAACTCCGGCGTCCTGCGGTTCAGCGACGGCTCGTCGGTCAACGTGTCCGGCATCCCCGCTGACGGCACCGAAAAA
This sequence comes from Fodinicola acaciae, assembly GCF_010993745.1. Taxonomy (NCBI): domain Bacteria; kingdom Bacillati; phylum Actinomycetota; class Actinomycetes; order Mycobacteriales; genus Fodinicola; species Fodinicola acaciae. The sequence continues at coordinate 2,149,326 of NZ_WOTN01000002.1, read as the reverse complement.
ACCGTACAGTTCGGCAAACGATCGGTGAGCTGGGCGCGATTCGAGGCCACCGGTGGCACCGGCGCCAATGTCGGCCTCAACGAGTTCGAGGCGTGGGACGACTCCGACACCGGCGCCTATCTGATCGACCGGTCGCGCAACTGGCGCAACCTGCTCGATCCGTCGACCGGTTTCATCCGGCCGAAAGCCGCCGACGGCAGCTGGCTGACTCCCTTCGATCCGCTCAGTGGCAACGATTTCGTCGAGGCCAACGCCTGGCAGGCGACCTGGTTCACCTCGCACGACGTGATGGGTCTGGCCAACCTGGTCGGCGGCGAGGCCGGCTATGCCGACAAGCTCAACTATGCCTTCGTACGCGCGGAAAAGGACAACTTCATCGGCGCGTACGGCAAAGGCTATGTCAGCTACGGAAACCAGCCGGGCCTGGAGGTGGCGCACCTGTTCAACTACGTCGGCAAGCCGTGGTTGACGCAGTACTGGGTCCGCCAGGTGCAGGCGAAGACGTACGGCGCGGTGTCGACGGTCGACGGCTATGGCCACCACGACGAGGACCAGGGTCAGATGGGTGCGATGAGCGCGTTGATGGCCATGGGCCTGTTCGAGGTGACCGGCGGCAGCCTGGCCGATCCGGTCTATGACATCACCTCGCCGGTCTTCGACCAGACCACCATCCGGCTCGGCTCCGGTCGCGAGTTTCGCATTGTCACGCACGACAATTCGGCCGCCAACCTCTACATCCAGCGTGCCCGGCTGAACGGCCACCAGCTCGACCGGTCGTGGTTCGGCCAGGACCAGCTGGCCCGCGGCGGCACTTTGGAGCTGTGGCTCGGAAACCGGCCCAACCAGAAGTGGGGGACGCGCGACCTTCCGCCGTCGGCATCCAGGTCCGAAGGCCGGCAACCGGTCTACGCCAACGCGGTCACCGTCTCCGGGCCCGACGTTGTCCGCGAACCGTACGGAAAAACGCAGTTCCAGGCCACGTACACGCCGGCGAACACGACCCTCAAACAGGCCTTCTGGTCGGTGACCGAGCCGGACGGAAAGCCGACGGACAAGGCGACGATCGACGGCGACGGCGTGCTCACCGTCAACCACCGCAGCGGAAACGTCCTGGTCACCGCGACCGCGGCGGACGGCCACCGGGTCAGTGCGAGCCGCAAGGTGTCGCTCGACCTGGATGTCAAGCTGTTGCGCGGAAACGCGGCCAGGTGGCCTGGCGTCACCGCGACCGCGTCGTCGGAGTACAGCCCGCAGTACGCCGCGGCCAAGGTGCACGACGGCATCATCGGCGAGCAGGATTCCGGTGACTGGGCCTCCAAGGGCGAGCAGAACCCGTGGATCGAGCTGAGCTGGCCGGGGCCGATCCGGACCGACAGGATCGTGCTCTATGACCGCCCGGGCATCGACGACGTGCACGGCGGCACGCTGACCTTCAGCGACGGCTCGACCGTGGCGGTGACGGGCGTACCAACCGATGGTGGACCCAAGGTCGTCACTTTCGGCATGAAGACGATAAAATCGGTACGCTTCCAGGTCGCTGGCGGCACCGGGCCCAACGAAGGACTGTCCGAGCTGGAAGTGCATGCCGTGCCGAGCATTCCGCTCGCGCCGGCTGGCATCACGGCGAGTGCGGATGCCGGCAAGGCAACGGTTTCCTGGAAACCACCGGCATTCGACGGCGGCGCGCCGCTGACCGCGTACGTTGTCACGCCTTATCGCGACGGTGTGGCGCAGGATCCGGTGACCGTACGGCCGGACCAGACGCGCGCTGTGCTCGACGGTTTGGTCCGTGGCCAGTCATATCGCTTCACAGTGGCAGCGGTGAACATGGTCGGCACCGGCACGCCTTCGGTGCAAAGCAATCCGGTGACGCCGTAGGTCAACGAGCGGTGGCGGTGGCCGGCACGGTTGAGGTCGTGCCGGCCGGCGGCACCGCGCGGCGCGGTGGCAGGAACGCCGCGACCACCAAGGCAATCAGCGAAGCGCCGGCCGCGATCGCCAGGATGAGGCGAAAACCGTCCGGCGACGGCACCGCGGTCGATCCGAACGACACGGTCAGATGTGCCAGCACCACACCGGAAACCGCGCTCGACATGGACGTGCCGATCGACCGCATCAGCGTGTTGAGGCTGTTGGCGGCGGCGGTCTCGGACACCGGCACGGCCGCCATGATCAGCGACGGCATGGCGCCGTACGCGAGACCGACGCCGGCGCCCATCAGGCTGGACACCAACACCAGCTGCCAGACCTGCGACATCAGCACGATCCCCAGGCCGTACGCGATCGCGACCACCACCGCGCCGACCATCAGGGTGATTTTCGGTCCGCGAGAACGGGTTATTTGCGCCGACAGCGGCGCCATCGACATCATCACCAGGCCGCTCGGCGCCATCACCAGGCCGACCGTGAGCAGCGACTGTCCCATCCCATAGCCGGTGGCGACCGGCAACTGCAGCAGCTGCGGAATCACCAGCGATATCGCGAACATCGCGAACCCGAAGACGATCGAGGCGATGTTGGTCAGCAGCACCTGCCGGCGCGCGGTCGTACGCAGGTCGACCAGCGGTTGCGGACGGCGCAGCTCCCACCATCCCCACAGCGCCAGCACGATGACGGCCACGGCAAACAAAACCAGCGTGGTCGCACTCCCCCAACCCCAGTCCGCACCTTTGGAAATGCCGAGCAGCAGGCACAACAGTCCAACGGACAGGCCAAAAGCTCCGACGAGATCGAAGCGCGCCGGCGTACGTACGCGGGATTCCGGCACCAACAGGAAAACCAACACGGTCACCACGACGCCGAGCACGGCGGCGCTCCAGAACAGCACGTGCCAATCGGCGCGTTCGGCGAGAAAAGCGGCGGCCGGCAGGCCGAGCGCGCCACCGACGCCGAGTGACGCACTCATCAGCGAGGTCGCCGAGCCGAGCCGCTCCGCCGGCAGCTCGTCGCGCATGATGCTGATGCCGAGCGCGATCACGCCGGCGGCCATGCCTTGCAGCGCACGACCGATGACCATCGGCACCAACGAATCGCTCAGCGCCGCAACGGTCGATCCGACGACGAGTACGACAAGGCTGACCAGCAACATTCGCCGTTTTCCATACATATCACCCAAACGACCTACCACCGGGGTGGCGATCGCGCCGGCCAGCAAGGTGGCCGTAATGGCCCAGGCGGCGTCATTGGCCGACGCGTGCAGCAACGTCGGCAGCGCCGGGATCAGCGGAATCACCAGCGTCTGCATCAGGGAGACGACGATCCCGCCGAGTGCCAGCACCGCCACGACGACGTTCGGCCGTGGCTCGGCAGCTTCGGACATGCGGTCATCCTCTCCCACGGATCGATGCATGACCACACCGGACAGGGACTTTTGGTCGCCGGCCACGAAACCACCACGAACGTGATCGGCAAAATGGTCGCGATGCTGCTCGCCGATCGATCGCTGGTCCGCGGCTGGAGCTGGAGGTCGTCCACAGCACTGCGTCCCCGTTGAAACTCGCCGCCGGTCTGGCCGACATCCCGTTCAAACATGACGGCAGCGTCTACGGCGTGTACGAGCTTCCGGTTAGCTGGTAAGGAGAAATCACCATGAAGGTCATCATCGACCAGGACAAGTGCATGGCCTTCCGGTCAATGCGTAGTCGCCGCGCGGAGGTCTTCGACCAGCGCAACGAATAGGGGCTTTTACCCGCGGGGACCTGTCCCGGACGAGTCGGTGCACACTGGCTCGATGGTGCTGAGACGACTGCTGAACCGGTTGCGCGTCAGGAGCTACGGACCGCTGGCCGGCGCGCAGGAGGCGGTGGTCTTCGTCGTACTTTCCAACGAGCAGAGCAAAACCCGGTGCTCGCCGGCCTACGTCGAGGAGCTGAGCCGACGCGTCATGAAGCCGGCCATCGCCGAACTCGACAGTTACTTCGATGGCCGGTGGGCCAGCGACGTCGAGCCGTGGCTGGTGTTGGAGGGGCCGTCGCTCACCTACAAGTTCACCGTGGTGAAGCTGCCGGGCCGTGAGCTCGGCCAGATGAGCGAACGGATCAACGCTGTCTTCAACAAACACTGGCGCCGCGAGCTCGACCGCGCCGCTCCGCACTGACGGCGACCGCTGGATCAACGTTGGCGGCGCGTTAGGCCTGGCGGGCGGCCTGCAGGGTGGGATAAATGTCCAGCACCTGGTCCAGCCCGGTGAGCTGGATGGGTCGCAGCGTGTACGCGCTGGCCGCGACGACGCGGACGTGGGTGTCCGGATGGCGGATCTGGGCGGTGATCAGCGCGGACAGACCGGCCGAGTCCAGGAACGTGACGCCGGTGAGATCCAGGATGACCGCGGCGGGGCCGCCGGTGAGTGCGTCGTTGATCGCGGTCTGCAGCTTGTCGTTGGCGAACATGTCGATGTCGCCGCTGACGCGCAGCACCGGTGTGCCGCTGTCCGCCTCGTCGATGGTCACGGCGGCGGTGTTGCGGCCACCGGTCGTCGAGCCAGCGGCCCGGATGTCGCCGTTGCCTTCGCTGTTCTCGTGGCCTTTAGTGCTCACAGCTGCTCAGTGCCCCACGTCCTCCGGCGGCGATGTGGTTGTTTCTATGCGTAGCAGCGCTTGTTGGGTCGTGCCGCCCGGCGAGGTGTGCGTACGGACCAGGTCGGCGAGCTGGTGCACCAGCAGCAGGCCGCGGCCGTGCGGTTGCCAGCGCGGCGGCGTACGCCGGCCCGCAAGTGGGTCGGTCAACTGCCCGGCGTCGGCGACCTCGCACACCAGGTGGTCCTCCTCCCGCCAGACGCGCAGCCGGCAACGGCCGTTGGCGTGCAGGACGCTGTTGGTGGCCAGCTCGGTGGCGATCAGCCCCAGCTCCGGCAGGCGGGCCACCGGCAGCCCCAGCTGCCGCGCGTACGCCGTGGCCCGCTGTCGCGCGTCTGGAATGTCGTCGGCGGAGTCGACCTGATAGGTGGCGCCCTGTGAGGGCAGCGGCTGGTTGTACCGATCCACGACAGCCTCGGGTGCATACCGGTCGCTCGCGTAGCGGCGCTGACCATCCCAGATGAGCGGATGCGTGGCGTACGCGTCCCGCAGCGCGTGCTTTTCCAGCCTGGCGGCGTCGTACGGACACACGATGGTGGCGTCGCGACCGGCGAAGGCCGCGTTGATCAACGCCTCGTGCTGCGCGCAGGCCGGATGTTCCACCGCCGTACGCCCCGGCCACACCGGCTCGCCGACGATGCGTACGGGGCGGCCGCGATGCGCGTCGGCGAACCGGAGCAACACCGTGGCGATGATCCGGCCGGGGTTACGGCCGGCCTCTGTCATGTCGATGAAGGTCACCGCCTCGCGACCAGCGCTGTCCATGGCATCGGCCAACAACTGCAGCCGCGGACCGGGCACCGCGACCGCGACCGGTTCACCACCGGCGACGCCGTCAGTCACGAACGGCAGGAGACCATCCAGATAGTCCTGGTCCGTGCGGTAGAACAACGCGGGATGGCGGAACTTACCGGCTTCCGCGGCGAACCCGGCGGCGGGACCGATCACGCCGGCCCCTCCACCCGTACGTTCGGCAGCCGCAGCGCCTCCAGCATCCGCTCAACTCCCGGCCAGCGCGTACGCAGGACCAGCGTCGCGCCCTGCATGACGGCATGGTCGGCCAGCGAGATCAGGCACCGATGATCCATGAAGGTGACACCGGTCGCGTCCACGACCAACCGGCCGGCGCGGCCGCGCGGGCCGGTGTCCTCCACCGCCCGCTCGAACAACTCGCGGTTGGACACGTCCAGCTCGCCGGAGACGGCGAGAACATCGTCGGAGACGACATCGAGCCGGAACCGGGCGTGACCGCGGTCAGCGGTCTGCGCGTAGCTGCCAAGGCTGTGTCGACGCACCTCATCCACCGTACGCCTGCTCGGCGCATCGCGCCGGTCGCGACGTCGGAGCGGGACTCGGTCATCCGGGCGTGAATGCCGTTTTCTTGCGTCTAGCGCCAGTAAATCGGCTTTCACGCATTCGGTAAACATCGCAAGCCAGACATTTAACGTTGCACGTACCTGCCGGTCCCACACAGTGGTCCGTCTCGCCGCGTCCCGGGACGCCACGGCGTGTCCGAGTTGATCAGCAGGTGGTCGCGGAGCTGGAGCGATAGCAGTACGTGCTGTTGGAGATCCGGTGGGTGTCGTCGAACACCTTGATGGTGATCCGGGTGATGCCGCCGGAGACCTGGCTGCCGTCCATCGTGATCGTGCCGACGATGAACCAGCGGCCGTCGTAGCCGCCGCAGTACTTTTCCTCCATCTGGATCAGAAAGTCGATGGTCTCGTCACCTTGACTTCCCCATACGCCGATGTGGCCGCACTCGCCCGGCGCCAGATAGACCCGCACGTCCGACAGCGTCACGGACCGGTTGGCCCAACCGAGGTTCCCGGTCGTCGCGGCCGCCAGTGCGCCGGCGCCGCCGCCGTGCGCCACGTTGAGTGAAAACCTGGTTGGCGACGCGGTCGCCGCCGTCGTTGTCGCGAGGAGCATGGCGATCGCCAGTCCGATGACGACCCCAATGTGTCGTTTCAGCACGGAAAACCTTCCGAATCACCCTGCCCGACTCGACATCATGCCAGACACCGGAAATCACGCCGCTCCAGCCGTGACTGCAAGCAGTGTCGTGCGTACGGTTCGTCGCGATCTGTCCGTACGGTCAGCCAGCGGGGAAAAATGGCCTAAAGATGCAACCGACCACCCTGGCGTCGAACGGTGATCACCCAATAGGGTCCCGAGGTTGAACAAAGTCTGCGCACACGCCGCCGGCGAGGAGTTTCCCTTTGATGACCCTGTACGGCGTCGCCGTCGTCGTTCTGCTCTGCGCCGCGGTGACGGCGATCCTGCTGTTCGGCCTGCAGGCGCGCAAGGCGCGGCGGGACGCGGAGGACGCGCGGCAGGAGGCCAAGCACGCGCGCGAGGAGGTCCTGCGGTCGCGAGACGAACTCGCGAAAGCGCAGGAAGACGTGGCCAAAGCGCAGTCCGAGGCGTCGCGCGCGATGGCGGACGCCGGTCGCGTCCAGGCCGAGATCGCCGGCCAGGCCAGGGCGTACGCGACCGAGCTGGCGACGGTGGCCGACCGGTTCGCCGACGAGACGGTGCCGACGGTGTTGGCGATGCTGCGTGCCGGAGCGTCGACGAACACCGCCCTGGCCAGCGTCCAGTTGCCGGAAGTGCCGGCATATCAACGCGTCCTGCAGCATGTCGCGGCCGAGGCCGGTCAGAGCGAGAACCGGCGCGCGGCGGCGATGGCGGCATGTGCCAACGCGGCCGGCCGGATGCAGGCGATGACCACCGCGATGCTCGCCGACCTGCGGGAAATGGAGCACCGGCACGCCGACGAGGACGTGCTGGCCGACCTGCTGCACCTCGACCACCGCACGGCGCAGGCCGGCCGGCTGGCCGACAGCATCGCGGTGCTGTCCGGCGCTCGGTCCGGCCGGCGCTGGGCCAAGCCGATCCCGATGGAGTCGATCCTGCGCGGCGCGATGGGACGGATCGCCGGCTATCAGCGCGTACGCGTCCGCTCGGTGGCCGACATCGCGGTGGCCGGCCACGCGGCCGAGGGCGTGATGCACGTACTGGCCGAGTTGCTTGACAACGCGTGCAACTTTTCGCCGCCGACCACCGAGGTGCACGGTTACGTCGCCGAGGTGACCGCCGGCGCGGTGATCACCATCGAGGACAGCGGCCTGGTGATGAGCGAGACCGCCCTGCGCCGCGCGGAGCAGGCGGTGTCCGGTGACGGCGCCGACCTGTCGAGCCTCAGCGGTACGCGGCTCGGTCTGGCCGTTGTCGGCCGGCTGGCTCGCAAACACGGCCTGACGGTGTCCTTCCGGCCGTCGGCGATCGGCGGCACCGGCGTGGTCGTGATGGTGCCGCAGGACCTGATCACCAGGATCCGCGAGGAGCAGCCGAGCCTGCCGGCGGTCAACCGGCCGGCGCTGCCGAGCGGTCCGGTCGCCGCGGAGCCGTCCGTCGAGAGCGTCGCCGGCCTGCCGAAGCGCCGGCGTGGCCGTACGCTCGCCGCCACTCACCCCGAAGCGCGCGGGCCCGAGCCGGCGCGCCGACCCGAACCGGCCGGCACCGCCGCGGCCCGGTTCGGCGCCTTCCGCCGTGCGGTCACCGGCCAGGACACGGATGCGGAGGACAACAGATGACCACGTCCACGGGGGTGTCGGCCGAGCTGGCCTGGCTGCTGGAGGGGTTGGTCGGCCGTACGCCCGGCGCTCGCCACGCGCTCGTACTCTCCCGCGACGGCTTGAAAATGTGCCACAGCGCCGGCCTCACCGAGGACCAGGCCGACCAGCTGGCCGCGATCGCCGCCGGCATCCAGAGCCTGTCGCACGGCGCGTCGGTGGAGTTCGGCGACGGCAGCGGTGGCGTACGCCAGTCGATGACCGAGTTCTACGGCGGCGTGCTGTTCATCGTCGAGGCCGGCGAAGGCAGCCACGTCGCGGTGATCGCCGGTGAGGAGTCCGACGCCGGCCTGGTCGGCCACAACATGCTGGAGCTGGTCGAGCAGCTCGGCGAGCATCTGAGCGCGGCACCTCGGCACAGCGCCGGCGAGGCAGCGACATGAGTGACGCGCCATGAGCCTCGCGGGCCGAGACGACGATCCGGAGCGGCTGTACACCCTCACCGGCGGCCGCAGCCGGCCCGGACGCGACTGCTTCGACCTGGTCACCCTGGTGGTGAGCGAGGCGGCGCCGGCCCAGGGGATGCAGTCCGAGCACGTCGCGATCCTGCGGATGTGCCAGCAGCCGGTGGCCGTCGTGGAGATCGCCGCCGACCTGCGGTTGCCGGTGTCCATCACCAAGATCCTGCTGTCGGACATGCTCGACGCCGAGTGGATCAGTGTCCGGCATCCGCGTACGCAGCGCGGCACCACCCGACTGGCCGACCCGTCGACCCTGGAGAAGGTGCTCGTTGGACTCCGTGATCTCTGACGCTGCTGTTGACAAAGGGGCGCGTACGCCCCTTGCCACCACCGCCGAGAACGGTCTCAAGATCGTCATCGTCGGTGGTTTCGGCGTCGGCAAGACCACGATGGTGCGATCGGTGAGCGACATCCGGCCGCTGAACACCGAGGAGACGATGACCCAGGCGAGCCTGCGCGTCGACGACCTGCGCGCGGTGCCGCACAAGTCGTCCACCACGGTCGCCTTCGACTTCGGTCGGATCAGCCTCGACGCGCGTACGGTCCTCTATCTGTTCGGCGCGCCCGGCCAGGAGCGGTTCTGGTTTCTGTGGGACCGGCTGTTCACTGGCACGCTCGGCGCGATCGTGCTGGTCGACGACCGGCGGCTGGCCGACTCCTGGTATGCCATCGACCGCCTTGAGCACCACCAGACGCCGTTTATCGTGGCACGCAACGACTTCGGCGGACCACCGCACAGCCTGGCCGACGTACGCGACGCGCTCGACCTCGACCCGCACGTGCCGCTGCTCGACTGCGACGTACGCTCCCGCTCCTCCAGCAAACAGGTGCTGATCACGCTGATCGAGCACCTGCAGGCACTGACCTCGGAGACAGCTCTATGACCACGCCGGACACCGCTGGCTGCCCCGTGCATCCGGAGTCGGCCGTGCCGCTCAGCGGACCGCGCTTCCACACCGACCCGATCGGCCTCTACCAGGACATGCGCCGCGACCATGGCCAGGTCGTACCGGTGGAGCTGCCCGGCGGTTTCCCGGCCTGGCTGGTGATCGGCTATCGCGAGCTGCACCAGGTGCTCAGCGACCCGGAGCTGTTTCCGCGCGACGTCGGCCTGTGGAACCAGTGGCCGCACATCCCGCCGGACTGGCCGCTGCTGCCGATGGTCGGCCAGCGGATGCCCTCGATCTATTACACGGTCGGCGGTGAGCACCGCCGGCACGCGCGGATGGTGACCGAGGCGCTGGCCGCGGTCGACGCCTTCGAGCTGCGCCGGCACGCCGAGCAGCTGGCCGACCTGCTGATCGACGGCTTCTGCGGCCGTGGCGAGGCGGAGCTGATCGCCGAGTACGCGGCGCAGCTGCCGGTGCTCGTACTGGCGCGGATCATCGGTTTCTCCGACGACGACGGCCGCCGGCTGGCCGCCGCGCTGACCGAGCTGGCCGACGGCGGGCCTGGCGCGCAGGCCGCGTACGCCAGCTATGCCGACCAGATCCGGCAGCTGGTCGAGAACAAACGCGCACGACCTGGAGCCGATGTCGCCTCCCGGCTGCTGGCCGATCCGGCCAGGCACAGCGACGAGGAGGTGATGCTGGACCTGAAGGACACCACGGCCGCCGGTTACCTGACCACGGCCGACTGGATCGGCAACTCGATCCGGCTGATGCTGACCGACGACCGGTTCGCCGCCGCGCTCGGCGGTGGCCGGCACAGTGTCGCGCAGGCGATGAACGAGGTCCTCTGGGAGGACACCCCGACCCAGATCCTGGCCGGCCGGTGGGCCGCCAGGGACACCACGCTCGCCGGCCGCTCCGTACGCGCCGGCGACATGCTGCTGCTCGGGCTCGCCGGCGCCAACGCCGACCCGGAGATCCAGCGGCTGCTCACCCCGGCGCACGGCGGCAACAGTGCGCACTTTTCTTTCAGCTACGGCGAATACCGCTGTCCGTTCCCGGCTCAGGAGATCGCCGAGATCATCGCGCGTACCGGCATCGAGGTCCTGCTGGACCGGTTGCCCGACCTCGACCTGTCGGTGCCAGCGCAGACGCTGGTGCGACGGCCCGGTGCGTTCCTGCGCGGCATGACCGCGCTGCCGGTGCGGTTCACCGCCGTACGTACGGTTGGAGACCAGTTCCGATGAACGACCCCGACTTAGCCACCAGCAGATTTTCCAAGCACCGCTTGGCGACGCGCCGCAAGGCGCGCCAGCCGTTAGTCATCGATCCACTGGTACGGGACCTGGCCGGCGAGACCGCGAAGCTGCGGGACGCCGGCCCTTTCGTACGCGTCGACCTGCTCGGCGCGCCGGCCTGGTCGGTCACCAGGCACGCGGTCGCGCGCCGACTGCTCACCGACCCGCGGCTGGTCAAGGACATCAACCGGTGGGGACTTTTCCAGTCAGGACAGATCACCCGCCAGTGGCCGCTGATCGGCATGGTGGACCCCGGCCGGTCGATGTTCACCGTCGACGGCGCCGAGCACCGCCGGCTGCGGCTCAAGATCGCGCAGGCGGTGACGCCTCGGCGGCTGGAGGCGTTGCGCCCGACGATCGAGGGTTTGGTCGCCTCGCTGCTGGACGACATGGCCGGCACTGACCGTGTCGACCTGAAGACGGCGTACGCGCAACCGCTGCCGATGGCGGTCGTGTGCGCGCTCATGGGGGTGGACGAGCGGGAGATTCCCCGGCAGATGCGGCTGTGGAAGGCATTCTTCTCCATGCTCACGCCACAGGACCAACGGCTCGCGGTGATCGCCGAGCTGGACGAGATTTTCACCGAGATGGTAAGGAAAAAGACCGCCGATCCACAGGACGACCTGACCAGCGCGCTGATTCTGGCCGATGACGGCGGAGCGCCACTGACCGAGGAGGAGGTCGTCGGCAACCTCAAGTCGATGGTGGCCGCCGGCCACGAGACCACGATTGGCCTGATCCTCAACGCCGTACGCGGCCTGCTGACCCATCCGGACCAGCTTCGCCTCGTGCTGGACGGAAAAGTGCCGTGGACCGCGGTCGTCGAGGAGGCGCTGCGGTGGGATCCGCCGACGACACATCTGTTGATGCGGTTTGCGACCGAGGACATCGACGTCGACGGTTTCGTCATAGAAGAAGGCGAAGGCGTCGTCATGTCCTACCGTGCCATCGGCCGTGACACCGACCAGCACGGTCCGGACGCCGACTCCTTCGACGTACGACGCCAGCTGCCGATCAAGCACATGACTTTCGGCCACGGGCCGCACATCTGTCCCGGTGCGGCGCTGTCCCGGCTGGAGGCCGGCGTCGCCCTGCCGGCCCTGTTCGGGCGCTTCCCCGGCCTGCGGCTGGCCGTACCGGTCGAGGAGATCCGCAACCTGCCGGTGATGACCCAGAACGACCTGGAGTCATTCCCCGTCGTGCTGTGACCGCATGGCCCCCATGCGTGCACTGGACGCAAGCATGGGGGCCATGCGAACTGTCAGGCGGTCCAGAGGGTGGCGACGAGTACGTTCAGCAGGGCCAGGCCGCCGACGGTGTGGAAGACGGCTTTCGAGGCCTTCTGCTTACGGAAGTTGAGCAACGCCACGACCATCACCACCACCGCGATGACCAGTTTCACGGCGATCTTGGTGTTGTTGGGGTGTTTGTCGACCAGTCCCGCCGACGCGATGCCGACCAGCGCGACGCCGGTGATCACCTGCAGGATCGAGCCGTGTGACATCAGTGCCGCGATCCGCGGCTGCGTGGAACGCAGCTGGAACAGCCAGCCACCGACGATGCCGGCCATGCCGACCAGATGCAACGCGACCAAGACCTGGTAAAGGACGTCCATGACGGCAATCTACTACAAGCCGTAGAAGTTCAGCGGTTGAGGAACCGGATCCAGGAGACCGCGGCCATGACGGCACACAGCGCGGCCGCGACCAGCGTGACGACGATCCCGATCACCTTGTCGAGCACCAGCAGCGCGAGCCCCAGCCAGAGCACCGCGAGGCAGCTGAACAGGATGCCGTTGCGCATGGCCGCCCCGCGGGCCGCGTCGTTCACCATCGCGTCACCTCCGTACGACATCATGCACCGTGCACGACATCTACGATTCCGCGGGTGTTTTCGGACCGGCCGAGCACGTCCGTGCTGTCCACGAACTGGTCGACAGCGCCAGCCAGCGAGCCGGTGGCGTGCAACGCGGCCACAAAGCGCCCGGCGCCGATCACCCGGAACGGCCGGCTGAAGTATGGCCGCGTACGCGGATCCAGCGGCTCGGTCAGCCGCAGCTCGTTGTGCCTGGCGGCCACCATTTCGTACGCCTCACCGAGAAACCGCTCACGGACGCGCCACTCGGTCGCCGCCAGCGCGCCGGTCAGAGCCAGCCGAATCGGCTCGATGCCAGGCAAACTCGCGAAGGCACTGCCGAGCCATTTGCTGTATGGCGGATAAACCCGCGCCATCAGCAGGCACAGCCGCATCAGCTCGCGCGCCAGCCTGGCCGCCACGACCGCCGACCCCAGCTCGTCGCCGACCTCACCGGCGCGGCCGACGAACGCCTCCTCCTGACCGATCCGCTGCCAGCCGCACGCCAGCACGTAGCGCCAGATTTCGTCCGGATACCAGGAAAGCGCCGACCGTACGGCGGTCAGCTCGCCGGTATCGTCGTGAAACACCGCCCCACCGGTCACCTCGGCGAGCCGCTGGGTCGGTGTGGCAAGCCAGTCGCGCGCGCCAATGCCGGCCGTGGGGTCGAACCCGAGCGCGCCGGTCATCCAGTCCGTCAACCGAGCGATGTCGACACGATGAAACACCGGCCCGTCGGTCGGTGCCATCTTGCGGATGTGCTCGTTGTCGGCTGGTACGAAATGCGTTGGATAGCCGCGAAACTCTTTCGGCAGCTCACGCGAGAGCAGCTCGCCGATCTCCGGCGCGGGGTCGGCGACGAACACCTGCAGCCGCGGCCCCCACTCGTGGTCGGCCGAGCGCGCGGTGTCGAAGCCGAGCACCTCCGAACCCGAGCCGATCCGCGCCGCCGCGTGTGGCAGGCCGGGGAAATGCCGGTCCAGCAGCGGACGTACGGCCTCGGCGTAGAACAGACGCGAGAGCTGCAAACCCGGAATGAACGTCACAACGCCTCACGATGTCGGTTTCGACGAAGGAAGCGCAAACGAGTTTTTACGATGGCGACCGGCTGCGGCCAGTACGAGGACAGACCCGCTGGCGGCGGACACACTGTGGCCATGAATCTCTGGAAAAGAACGGCGATCGCGGCCGCCGCCGCGGTCGTCGCCACGGCCGGCCTGAGCGGCTCCGCGTACGGACACCGGCCGCTGGAGTTCGACGTGTCGGTCTCGCCGCAGGCGCGTACGGCGCCGGTCGACGGCCGCGTCCTCGTCGTGGTGACGAAGGACGGGTCCACCGATCCGATCACCCAGACCGACATCGTCGGCGGCGTCCCGTTCTGGGGACGGGACGTCGACGGTCTGCGGCCCGGCCGGCCGGTGTCGATCGGCATGCAGGCCGACGTGTACGGCCACCCGCTGTCCACTTTGGACAAGCTGCCGGCCGGCGACTATCACGTGCAGGCGTTCCTGAACACCTACGACACCTTCCACCGCGCCGATGGCCCGGCGGTCAAGCTGCACATGCCGTGCGGCGACGGCCAGGACATGTTCTCCTCACCGGGAAACCTTTACAGCACACCGAAACTCCTCCACCTGGACCCGCGCCGCTCGGGTCCGGTGCCGCTGCGGCTCGACCACATCATCACACCGGCCAGCCCGGTGCCGCCGGGTGGCACCTGCCAGCAAGGCAATCCAGCCGACTCGGCGCACGTGAAGCACGTCAAGATCCTCAGCCGCTCGTTGTCGACGTTCTGGGGGCGGCCGATCTACATCGGCGCCAACGTGCTGCTTCCGGCCGGTTACGACGAAAACCCGGGCGTACGCTATCCGGTGGAATACGCGTTCGGCCATTTCAGCACGGCCGCGCCGCACGGATTCCGGGAGGACGGCGGCAACGCGTTTTCGAAGTGGTGGCTGTCGGCGTCGGCGCCACGCTTCATCTCGGTGACTTTCCGCGAGGAGAACCCGTTCTACGACTCGTCCTACATGGTCGACTCCCCCAACGTCGGACCGTACGGCACGGCCACCAACCGTGAGCTGTTGCCGGAGATCGACAAGGAATTCCGCACCATCGCCCAACCCTGGGCCAGGGTCACCTCCGGCGGATCCACCGGTGGCTGGGAATCGTTGGCCAGCCTGGTTTCCTATCCCGACGTGTACGGCGGCGCCTTCACCGGATATCCCGATCCGGTCGACTTCCACCGCTATCAGATCGTCGACATCTACAACGACGCCAACGGTTATTTCGTGCAGCACGAATGGGATCAGGTGGCCAAGCCGGATTCGCGTACGCCGGCCGGCGACATCCAGTACACCAACGCCGACGAGAACCACTACGAGCTGGCGCGCGGCAACCGCGACCGATCCGAAGGCGCCTGGGCGGTCTGGGAGGCGGTGTTCGGCCCGCGCGGCGCCGACGGCTATCCGGCGCAGGTGTGGGACAAGAAGACCGGCCAGATCGACCACACCGTCGCCGCGCAGTGGCAGTCGAAGGACATCCGCGCCTATCTCGCCTCGCATTGGTCGACGCTGGGGCCACAGCTGCGCGGCAAGATCTACGTGTACGTCGGCGACACCGACACGTATTACCTGAACGACGCCGTCGAGCTGCTGCAGCAGCAGCTGCAGTCGGAAACCTCACCGCCGGCCGACGCGACCTTCGTCTACGGCCGCGCCAAACCGCACGGCTGGTCGCCGTACACCACGCAGCAGTGGTTTGACATCTATGCCGCGTACGTCGCCGCGCACGCGCCGGCCGGCACCGCGATGCCGTGGCGCGGCCACGAAATCGCGCCGCAGGCGCAGCCGTCCGGCGGCATCGTCCAAACGCCGCCGTCGCGCATCCCGTTGCGCTGAGAAACTGTCAGACCCTCGCCGTACGGTGGAAGGATGGTGACCGTCGAGGACGTACGCCGGGTCGCGCTGGCGCTGCCCCGCACCACCGAGCACGTGATCCACGACCGGATCAAGTTCCGGGTCGGCCAGATCGTCTACGTGGCGTTCTCGCGTGACGAGACGACGATGGGTTTCGGCTTCCCCAAAGAGGAGCGTGCCGCGTTGGTGGCCGCCGAGCCGGCGAAGTTCTTCCTGCCCAAGCCGTCGGAGCTGAGGTTGCGGTGGGTCGAGTCCTGGCTGGCCGCGCTGGATCAGGACGAGATGGCCGAGCTGGTCACCGACGCCTGGCGGATGTGCGTACCGAAGAAAGTCGCCGCCAGCGTGGATAGTCTGCAGTCATGAGCAGGCTTGAGGGAAAGATCGCATTCATCACCGGCGCCGGTCGCGGCCAGGGCCGTGCCCACGCCATCCGGTTCGCCGAGGAAGGCGCCGACATCATCGCGGTCGACATCTGCGAACAGATCGCGACCGTGCCGTATCCGCTGGCCACCGCCGACGAGCTGGCGCAGACCGCGAAGGAGGTGGAGGGCCTCGGCCGGCGGATCGTCACGGCGAAGGCGGACGTACGCGACCGCGACGGCCTGCGGGCCGCCTTCGACGACGGCGTACGAAAGCTCGGCGGCGTCGACATCGTGGTCGCCAACGCCGGCATCGCGCCGGTCGGCCTCCAGGACGGCGGCCCCGACGCCTGGCGGGACGTCATCGACGTCAACCTGACCGGCGTCTGGAACACCATCCAGGTCAGCTATCCAACGCTGGTCGAGCAGGGCCGCGGCGGCTCGATCGTGCTGACCAGCTCGGTCGCCGGACTCAGCGGCCTCGGCGGCGGCAACGCCGGAGGCGACGGCTACACGGCGGCCAAGCACGGCATCGTCGGACTGATGCGCAGCTATGCCAAGTTCCTGGCGCCGCACAGCATCCGGGTCAACAGCGTGCATCCGACCGGCGTCAACACGCCGATGATCGTCAACGACACGATGGCCGAGATCCTGTCGCAGCATCCCGACGCCATCAACGCGCAGCCCAACGCGCTGCCGGTGCAGCTGACCGAGCCGGTCGACATCAGCAACGCGATCCTCTGGCTGGTCTCCGACGAGGCGCGATACGTCACCGGCGTGACGCTTCCGGTCGACGCCGGCTATCTGCTCAAGTAGGCAGGCTGTCGAGCTCGGCTGCGGACCGGCTCGGAAGGTGTCGTGGCGTCCCGGTAGTGCGCTATCGCGTGCCACAGGTTTCCAACAGCCTCATTGCCCACTTGGTCCAGGCGTACGACGCTTCGGCGTGGCGCAGGCCGGCCTCGACGATCAGCCGGTCGGCCCACCGCGGATCATCCGGATCGTCGGCGCCGTCGAAGCGCGTGGCGATGACCTCGCGCAGCCGCTCGGACTCCGCGCGTACGGCCTCGGCGTGCCGCGCCAACAGCTGCCGCGCGTCCTCGCTGTCCAATGTGGACAGCAAGAACATCCGCAGCAGGCTCTCGCGGCGCACCTGCGGGTTGGCCGGCGGACGCATCATCCACTCGCGCAGCTCCGCCCGGCCGGCGTCGGTGATCGCGTACGTCCGCCGGCCGCGCGGTCCCTCCTCGACGACCTCGATCAGGTCGTCGGCGAGCATCTTGCCGAGCTCGGGATAGATCTGGCTGTGCCGGGCGTGCCAGGCGAAGCGCTCCAGCCGCTCCCCGAACTGCTTGGTCAGGTCGTAACCGCTGGCCGGCGCGCCGTGCAGCAGGCCGAGCAGCGCGTGCCGCAACGACATACGCACCTCCTAGGGCCACCGAACCTAACATGCCAATATTGACATGTCGGAGCCGCGATGTCAGCGCGCCGCGCCAGCGGCGCCGGAGATCAGCGACTCACGAAGGCGCGGCCGTTCCAGTGGTACACCGCCGAGCGTCCCTCGGCCGTGCCGTCGGACAGCGTCACGGCGACATCGTCCTGGCCGGCCTTCTGGATGGCGTCGTACGACCGCACCGCCGTGCTGCCGTGGCCGACGCCGTTGACGACCAGCACGCCGGCGCCGGCCAGCCGGCCGTTGCCGGAGCCGAGCTGGCCGACCGAGACGACGGCATGCGCGCTGACACTGCCGTTGCCGTAATAGCCGCACTGGAACAGCACGAGGTCGTTCTGGTAGTTACCGCCGAGAAAATCGCCGGTCTTCTCGTCCAGGTCCTCGACGACACCCAGGTCACGGTTTTCGTCCGCGACGCCGTTGTGGAAGGTGTACGTGCCGGCCGCGCAGTTGCCCAGCTGCGGCAACACGATGTCGGCGTTTCGCCAGTCGAAGTGCTCGGCGGCAGCGGCCGGCGCAGATGCGAAAACGGTGCCGACCGCGGCAGCGGCGATCATCGTCGTGGCCAGCCGGCGCATGGTCTTGTTCATGTTCGCTCCCGTGAAAAGGCGAGGCCCCATTGGCTCGCTGCGGCAATCACGGCTGAGAGCGGTGCTCGGTTGCAGCGCTAAAAAGTGACTTGCGTCATAGACCGGCGCCGGCCGCCAGCATCGTCAGGGCGACCGCCGGAGACGTACGCCCGACCTCGCCTGTTGCCAGCCGGCGCAGCTGCAGGCCGGCGATCAGCGCGACGACCGGACCGGCCAGCCTTTCCGGATCCGGCATGTCCAAGGCGGTCAGCACGGTGACGGCAAGCCGTTCGTACGCCTCGAAACACCGCGCCGCGGCGCCGCGCAGGTCGTGATCTCGGCCGGCCTGCAGGAAAAGCTCCAGCGGCGCGATGTCCTCGCGTCCGAAGGTCATCGACTCCAGCACCTGCTCGACCGTCGCCGCCGCCTCCGCCAGGCTCGGCGCGCCACCGGCGGCGCGGTCCGCGATCGCCGCCAGCCGCGCCGTCTCCTCGTGCGCGAACAGCAGCATGCTCTCCCGTAAAACGTCGGTCTGGCTGGGAAAATGGTAGGTCAGCGAGCCGAGCGAGACACCGGCCTCGGCGGCGATCCGGCGGTTGGTCAGCGCCGGCACGCCGTGCTCGCCGATGATCCGCAGCGTCGCGCGGAGGATGGCTTCTCGTGCGGTCACTCTGGCGGTTTCTCCGCATCCCAGCGGCGTGCGCGCTGCAGTTCGGCGGCGACCGACAGCAACAGCGGCTCACTGTCGGCCGGGCCGAGCAGCTGCGCGCCGATTGGCAGGCCGCCGTCCGTACGACCCGCGGGCACGTTGACACCCGGCCAGCCGAGCACGTTCCACGGCCAGGTGTACGGGCAGGCGCCGACCATCAGCCGGTCGGTGTGGAAGTTGTTCAGGCCGTCGAACAGGCCGATCCGGGTCGGCGGCAGCGCGGTCGTCGGCGTCAGCACCACGTCGACGTCCCGGAAAACCGAGCCGAGCTGCTTGCGAAGCGGCGCGTCGGCGGCACGCGCCATCTTCAACGCCGGTCCGCTGAGCAGCCACCCGGTCCGGCCGTTCTCCCTGGTGCGCTTGTCGAGCAGCCGCCGCTCCGGCACGCGCTGGCTCCACTCGTAGACACCGGTCAGCGACCGAGGCAGAAACGCCAATCCCATCACGCCATAGCGCGGGTCTGCCGTCACGACGCGGTGGCCGAGCGCGGTCAGCGCACCGGCGAGGCCACTCACCGCGGCCCGGATCTGCGGATGCAGGCGAGCCGGCGCGATGCTGTACGGGATGCGGAAGGACAGGCCGATCCGCAGCCGGTCCGGCGTCGTCGCCGCGGCCGCCGCGTAGGTGTCGCCGGTGCCGGCCAGCACGTCGAACAGCACCGCCGCGTCCTCGACCGTACGCGCGATCGGACCGATCACGGTGAGGCCGTTGAACGGCTCCTTCTGCGGCCAGGTCGGCACCCGTCCGGTCTGCGGTTTCACCCCGACCAGGTGGTTCCAGGCGGCCGGGATGCGGATCGACCCGGCGCCGTCGGACCCCACCGCCACCGGCACCAGACCAGCTGCGACAGCCGCCGCCGAGCCGCCGCTGGAGCCGCCGGCGCTGTGGTCCAGATGCCACGGATTGCGGGTGGCGCCGAAGGCCGGGCCCTCGGTGAACGGCCACTGTCCCAGCTCAGACGAGTTGGTCTTGCCGACGATCACCGCACCGGCCTCGCGCAGTCGCCGTACGGCCTCGCAGTCCGCCTCGGCCGGCGGAAACTCACCGGCACAGCCAAAAGCGGTCGGCTCTCCGGCCATGTCGACGTCGTCCTTGATCGCGATCGGCACGCCGAGCAGCGGCAACCGCTCGCCGCCGGCCAGCCGCCGGTCCGCGGCCTCGGCCTCTCGCAGCGCGGCCGCATGGCGTACGACCCGGAAGGCGTTCAGCGTGGACTGCGTCGCGTCGATCTTCGTCAGCGCGGCCGTGACCAGCGCTTTCGACGTCGTACGTCCATCGGCCAGCTGCCGGACCAGCTCCACGAGCGTCGGCATCCCCGTTGTCACGACCGGTTGCATAGGTGTCACCTCCGCAGTCGTTCGTTCGAACGAACGATACGCCGGCCGAGTTCCGTACGCACGCCGGACGACGTGGCGGCCGACCGGAGACTGACGCGCGGCGAACCGGCGGCTGGCATCCTCGATCCGTGGCCGATCTGACCGCTCTCCCGCCGCGCCGCACCTTCCCCGCGGCATGGCGGCGGCTGCCGGCGCCGGCGCAGGACCTGCTGATCGCGGCCGCCGCGGCGGCCGCGGTGGCGCTCCTCATCGCACTCGACGACCGCGTGCCGGCCGGTCCGCTGTCGTACGCGTATGTACTGGCCGTCTGCGCGCCGCTGGCCGTACGGCGAAGACTGCCGTTGGTCGCGGCCGTCGGATGCGCGGCGATGGTGACGGTCGCCGACTGGCTGCGCTGGCCGGTCTTCCAGGGCGGCGTGCTCGTGCTGGTCGTCGGCCTGACGATCGCCTCCGCCGCGTATTACCTGGAAAACGGGCGGATCCTGTTGGCGGCCGGCGCCGCCGCCTGGACGACCGCGAGCTTTCTCCTGCATCCCAACGGAAATCCGGTGCGCGCCGCGGACATCGCGATGATGGTCGGCGTCGGCCTGTTTCCGGTCGCGATCGGCTATGCGTTCCGGCTGCACCGCGACCGTGCCGAGCAGGTGCTACGGCTGCACCGCGCGCAGGAACGCCAGCGAAAAGCCGAAGAACGCGAACAGCTCGCACGCGACATGCACGACACTCTCGGCCATCATCTCAGCGCCATCCGCGTCCAGGCCATCGGCGCCCAACGCGGCGGCAGTGCGGACGGCAGACGCGCTCTTGGCACCATCGCCGACATTTCGCAGCACGCACTGAAAGAAGTCCGCCAATTGCTCGACCATCTCCGCGAGGACCCGACAATCGGCGACATTCCGGCGATGGCAGCGCGGCTGACGGGCACGCTCGACATAGCGGTCAGCATCGTGACCGACGAGCTGCCACCGGACATCGAGCTCACGGCGTATCGCATCGTGCAGGAATCGCTGACAAACACGGTCCGCCACTCCGGCGCGAAGCACGCGTCCGTACGCATCGACCAGGATCCGGCCACGTTGACGATCACCGTCGACGACGATGGTGAGGCTGGCGACGGCGAGCCGGGCAACGGCCTCAGCGGCATGGCTGCGCGCGTACGCGCATATGGCGGCACTTTCCGTGCGGGTCCGAAGAAACCGACCGGTTGGCGGGTGCGCGCGACGATTCCGGTGACGCCGTGATCGAGGTCGTGATCGCCGACGACCAGCAGCCGACGCGTGACGGTCTGCGGCAACTTCTGAGTGCTGAGGCCGACATCACGGTGACCGGCTTGGCGACAGACGGTCGCGACCTGCTGGCGATCGCCCGCCGGCACCGGCCGTGCGTCGTACTCACCGATCTGCGAATGCCGCGGATGGACGGCATCGCGGCGATCCGCGAGCTGACCACGCTCGATCCGGTGCCGGCGATCGTCGCGCTGACGACCTTCGACACCGACGAATACCTCTATGGCGCGCTTCAAGCCGGCGCGGTCGGTTTTCTGTTGAAAGACAGCGATCCCGACCTGCTCGTCAACGCCGTACGGGTGGCGGCGCGCGGGCAGGGTCTGATCGATCCGCAGGTCACCAGGCGGCTCGTCCACCGGTTCGCGGACACCTCACCACGACCGCCGACACCGGCCGCCGAAACGCTGACAGCACGCGAGAAAGACGTGCTGCGGCTGGTCGCGCGCGGCCTCGGCAACGCGGAGATCGCCGAGGAGCTGACCATCACCTACGGCACGGTGAAGATCCACGTCGCTCGCATTCTCGCCAAGCTCAATGTGGAAACCCGCGTGCAGGCGGTCATCTACGCGCACCGGCACGGCCTGGTCACCTGGGCCAGCCAGCCGTAGAGATATGTCCGCGGGCAGATGTGTCCCGCCTCCGGCCCACATATCTTCCTCCGGTGACACCGACAAGGAGGAGAGCATGCGAATAATCGCGTCCGCGATGGCGACCGTCGCACTCGCCGCCGGAATGACCGCACCGACGACCGGTCCACAGTGGACTGCCTGCCACACCAACATCAAGTGCGCCTACCTGACCGTACCGGTCGACTGGAACCGGCCGGACGGACCGACAACCCAGATCGAGCTCGGCCTGTTGCCGGCGAAGGACCCGGCACACAAGCGCGGCTCTCTGGTCGTCGCCACCGGCGGTCCGACCACCACCGCCGCGGTCATGGACGCGTTTCCGCAGGGATTCGACGATCTGCGCCAGTGGTATGACATCGTCGGCATGGATCCGCGCGGCATGGGGTGGGACAACCACGTCGCCTGCGGCCGCGCCACCGAGGTCGGTTCCGGCGAGGATCCGAGCCGCGCCGGCTGGCTGGCGTATCGCCGGCAGAACGCCGCGTTCGACGCCACCTGCCACCAGGCCGGCGCAGCGCTGGTGAACCACCTGTCGACCTGGCAGGTCGCGCACGACCTGGACGCCGTACGCGCCGCGCTCGGCGAGGACAAGCTGACCTACTTCGGAAACTCATACGGCACGGTCTACGCGCAGGCGTACGCGGAGCTGTTTCCGGGCCGTATCAACCGGATGTTCCTGGACAGCGTCTTGGACCACAGCTATGGCGACCTCTATCGGCTGGTCGCGCCGGACGCGCGAGTGACCGAGCAAAACTTTCACCTTTTCGCGGACTGGTGCGGCAAGAACGCACAGTGCGCGCTGCATGGCCAGGATGTCGTCAAGGCGTGGGACGATCTGGTTGCCAAGGCGGAGAAAACGCCGCTGCCGGCCGGTCCCGGAAAGACCGTCACGGCCACCAACGTCCGGCTCAGGAGCGCTCTCTACGTCACCGGCACGCCGAGCGCGACCAGCCTGTGGGTCGAGCTTGGCAAGGACATCGACCAGGCGGTGAAAGGAAACGCCGCCGCGTTCCTGCCGGACCACAGCCAGCCGCCCGATGGGACTTCGGTCCACAAGCAGATGGTCTGTGCGGACTATCCGGTGAACACCGACTACGACTACGTGACGAGCGCGGAAAACCGGATCCGCCGAGAGGCGCCCCGGGTCGGCTGGACACAGGTGAAATCCAACTTCGGCATGTGCTCGGGCCTGCGGCGCACCGAGACGTGGCGGCCGCATCCACTGCGCGTCCGGGACGTGCCGCCGATCCTGTTGAGCGCCGGCACCCGCGACAACGCGACACCGATCTCGATGGGGCAGCACGTTTCGGCTCAGCTGCCGGGATCGCGGTTCGTGCCGTCGGACTCCGGACACGCCGGCTATCTGCGCGGCGACCCGTGCCTGCGCGCGTACGTCCACGCCTATCTGCTGGACGGCACATTGCCACCGCCAGGCGCCACCTGTCTCACCCCGTGAACGTTTTCGCCGCGAGGTGGCGGAAATAGTCGTCACGAAGTGAAGAAGTCCCCAACGGCGGCCGGGTCGTACGTCTGCGAATGACACCAGTCGACCAGCACGAGGTCAAAACTTTCCATGAAGGCTCGCAATCCGGCGACAACCTCCGGCGCCGGCCTGGCCGCCGGCCGCATCAACAAGCACAAAGTGGTAATGCGATCGTCACTCGCTGTCCCGTACAACGCAAGCGAACCGGTGGTGATCGCAAACGAACCGACGACGGCGCCGGTGCAGCCGCGAATTCCGACCACGCCACGGTTGTCGATCGCCGGCAGCGTCTCCAGCAGCCGGCGATAGGAAACGTCATGCGGGAGAGGAATATTTGGGTTTGTGCGTACGTAAATCGATTCGAAACCGTATACTGCGCCGTCCTCGCCGCGGTGCGCGTGTTCCAGCTGCACACGGCGAATTTCCCGTAACTCCGCGCCGACCACGTCGAGCAGCTGGTCGTGCACCAGCTCGACCTGCCGCCAGTCGTCCTCGTGAATCTCCACTCGACCGCCGTTGACCAGCGTCTCGTCAAAGGCCGGCAGCGGATCGCAGATCGTCGGCAGGCTGTAGAGAACGTCGCGCGCGGGCACCATTTCGATGCGCCGCAAGGTCAAAACCAGTTCGCCGAACGCCGTCGCCAGCGCCGCCGTCGGCGGGTCGGCCTGGCGGACCAGCCAGGTCTCCTCCCCCAGCTGCACGGTCGTATCTGGTTCGAAACTTTCCGGAAGCGCGGCCACCGCCATATCGCTGCGCGCGATCTCCTGGCCGCCATCGGCGTCGACAAAGACGACCCGTACCGTCTCAGCCGCCGTCATGGCCCGATCCTATCCGCGTCAATGTGCTTTCCGTAGCAGAAATCGTCCGATGCATGACCGCGATTCCATCGATGAACCGGACAAAGCACGCGGTGCCCCGCGTGCGGCATATCCGCGCCGGCGACCGTGTTTGTGCTCACTATGAAGATTCGAATTGGTGTCGGACTCGGCGCCGCGGTCGGTCCCGCCGAGTACGCCGATGTCGTCGACAGCTTGGAGAAGGCCGGCGTCGACTCACTGTGGCTGTCCGAGGTCGTTTCCGCGCCACAGGTCGACCCGGTCGTCGGCATGACGTACGCGCTCGCGCGCACCAGTCATCTGAAGGTCGGCACCGGCGTGGCGATCCTGCCCGGCCGGCATCCGGCACTGGTCGCCAAGGAGTTGGTGTCGCTCGCCGGCCTGGCACCCGGTCGCGTACTGCCGGCGTTCGGACTGCGGCCCGGCCGGCCGCAGGAGCGTGACCTGTTTCCAGTGCCGGGACCGCGCGCCGCCGTCTTCGACGAGGCACTGCGCGCGTTGCGGCTGCTGCTCCGCGAGGACGACGTCAGTTTCGACGGCGAGTTCTTCCGGTTCGCCAACCTGACAATCGGCCCAAAGCCCACCAAACCACTCGACATCTGGCTGTCCGGCTTCGCGCCGGCCGGGCTGCGCCGCGCCGGTCGTTACGCCGACGGCTGGCTGGCCAGCTTCATCACTCCGGCCGAGGCTCGGCACGGTCGCGAGACGATCGCCGCCGCGGCGGCCGAGGCCGACCGCAAGATCGAGGACGATCATTACGGCATCAGCCTGGCGGTCGCGACCGACGGCCTGCCACCGGAGTTGGTGGCGCTCGCACGCGAACGCCGTCCCACTGTCGACCCGGCCGAGCTGGTCGCCGACGGCTGGTCGGACGCGCGCCGGATGATCGACGCATACGTCGAGGCCGGACTGACGAAATTCGTCGTACGCCCGGCCTCCGTCAGCGGATCGTACGGCGAATTCCTGGACGCCTTCGTCGCCGAGCTGATGCCGCTGCAGACCAGATGATCTATTGGCGTTCCACGGCGCCCTGGTAGGCGGCGGGAAGTACCACTACGCGAGACCCACCTGCCCGTGTATCGCTAAATGTCTGCCTTGCAGGGTTTTCGGATGGCATGAATGTCGATCTACTGGCGTTAGATGCAA
Organism: Fodinicola acaciae; assembly: GCF_010993745.1. Taxonomy (NCBI): domain Bacteria; kingdom Bacillati; phylum Actinomycetota; class Actinomycetes; order Mycobacteriales; genus Fodinicola; species Fodinicola acaciae. The sequence goes on along the minus strand of NZ_WOTN01000002.1, from coordinate 2,123,892 downwards.
GAAACAAGGCTTTCACGCCTGCGCGACCACCAGTCGCTGTGACGGTTGTGACTGCTGAGGCCAGTAATGCTGATGTGGCTGCCGGCCCGGCCTAGATGCCCGTTTTGATGTCTTGTTTAACAAGTATTACGCAGCCGAGCCGCCTCACGGGCATCGCCAGCCACAGTAGCCACACCAGCACCACCACGGACGCTGTGATGGCGTCCAGACCGACGGGTTGCTTCCCATACGTGACCTGGCTTGCCCGGAAAACCCAGCCCCGCCCACAAACCCCCACCCCCATGCACACCGATTGGCATCCACGCGCCCCTCCCTTGAGGTCGCCCTCCGCGCAGGAGCGCCCGCCGCGCAGGCGAAAAAACCAACCACCCAACGCAACAAACATGACGACGCACCCACATGACCGCCATTCCCCGCAACGGGGCGACTGAGCAAGCATGCTGTCGTAACTCAGGTAGGCCTAGGCTTGCTCGTTACCCCCGGCCCGCTGAACCATCCCTGGAACACATCACCTAGAAAGCCTGAAACATGATGTGCAGGCCGACATAACCTTTGGCCGGATGGTGGAAGGCCTCCGGGATCACCGTCATCGTGGTGAAACCCAGTGAATGCCAGAGGTTCACCGCCCTGGTGTTGCTGTCGACCACCGCGTTGAACTGCATGCCACGAAAACCATCGGCCCTGGCCTGCGCGAGCACGTGCTCACCGAGCGCACGGCCGGCGCCGCGGCCGGATTTGCCAGGATCCACCATGAAACTGGCCGTCGCGATGTGCGCGGCCGGCCCTTCGTGGTTGGGTCCGGAAACTGCCGACCCGACGACCGCGCCGTCGTCGTCGACGGCCACGACCGTGCGGCGTGGCAGCTCACCCATCCAGCGCTCTCGCGCCCGTTCCTCGGAAATGTCCCGGTCCCAGGAAAACGTCTCGCCGGCCGCCGCGATCTCGCGCATGAACGTCCAGATCGCCGGCCAGTCCCGCGGTGTGGCCACCCTGATCATCATGGCGCCCAACCTGCCGTACGGCCGGCCGACTCGGCAACCGGATTGCCGCGGCCCCTGCTTTTCGACCGTTTCGACGACCATTCCGGCATTCCTGCCGGACTGGCCATTGCAAAGGTTTGCTGTCATCCCACGTTTGCGCGGCCGCCGCGGCGCCGTCGACAGCCGCGTGGCTTACCTTCGTAAGCGTTGAAAAACGGCCAAAACTCGCGGCCTGTGACCGCATGCGGACGGCCGGTTTGACTTCATAGAAAGCGCTTGCACTAATGGAGGCACTGTGAACCACGCCACGTAGGAAGGCTTGGATGTCCGCGACGATCCGTGATGTCGCGCGCGCTCTCGGTCTGCACATGTCCACGGTTTCGCGGACTTTTTCCGCGCCACACCTGGTCAATTCCGATACTCGACGGCGCGTGCTGGCGATGGCCGAGCAACTCGGCTATCGACCCAACCGCGCTGCGCGCGCCCTGGTCACCGGCCGTACGCACAATCTCGGCCTGATCGTCGCGGACATCGCCAACCCGTTCTTCCCGCCGCTGGTCAAGGCCGCCGAGCAGCAGGCGATGGCTCGCGACCACCATCTTTTCGTCGCCGACACCGACGAGGACCCGCTGATCGAGGCGGAACTGGTGCAGGCACTGGCAAAACAGGTCGACGGCATCCTGCTGTGCAGTCCGCGGATGAGCAACGCGCAGATCGACCGGCTGCGCGCGGACGTGCCGATGGTGACGATCAACCGGCGGGTGCCGGGCCTGCGTGCGGTGGTGATGGACGAGGCGGCCGGCGCGAAGGCGGCGGTCGAGCACCTGGTCGGCCTCGGCCACCGGCGGCTCGCGTTGCTCACCGGGCCGCGCGGCTCGTGGACCAGCGGCCAGATCCGCCGCGCCGCGGCCGCCACCGCCGACCGCAACGGCGCGCGGCTCGTGGTTTTCGGCCCCAACGCGCCGATCGCGGACAGCGGCGCGACCCGAGCGCGGCAGGTGTGCGAGGACGGCGCGACCGCGGTCCTCGCGTACAACGACGTGATGGCGATCGGCCTGATCGAGGGCCTGGACCATCTCGGCGTACGCGTGCCGGCCGACGTGAGCGTCGTCGGCTTCGACGACATTCCGGCAAGTCGTTTGATCCGGCCGAAACTCACCACCGTCGCCAACCCGACCGCGTCGGCCGGCCGGGCCGCGGTCGATCTTTTGTTGCAGGAGGCCGACGGCGCGCTCGGCGCCGCCGAGCTGATGCTGCCGACCACGTTGATGATCCGTGATTCCACCGGCCGGGCCGCCCCGCCCCGCGTCGTCCGGCCGACCCGCATTCCGCGGACACTCACGTCCGCCGAACCGAAGGAGTGACCCACATGTCACCGGAAAGCACCACGCGGCCGACGACTCACGGGGTGGCCAGGAGATCACTGCTCGTCGCGGCCGCGGCACTGCCGGCCGTGCTCGCCGGTTGCGGATCCGGTTCGTCAAACGGAAAGGCCACGCTGACCTTCTACTGGTGGGGCGGCGCTGCCCGCGCCAAGATCACCAACGCCGTACTCGATCTCTACACGAAGAAACATCCCAACGTCACGTTCAAGCGGCAGTGGCAGGGATACAGCGGCTATTACGACAAGCTTTCCACCATGGCGGCCGGAAACACCGCGCCGGACATCTTCCAGATCGACGACGACGGCCTCGCGCAGTACGCGACCCGGCACGTGACGCTCGGCCTGGACTCGTACGTCGGCAAGCGCGTCAAGCTGGACGGTTTCTCCCCGGGTCTCAAGCAGGCCGGCCGGATCGACGGCAAGCTGCCGGCGTTGCCGGCGGCCGAGAACACCGCCGCGCTGTGCTGGGACAAGACGGTCGCCAAGCAATACGGCATGCCCGATCTCAAGGAGGGCATGAGCTGGGAGGACCTGGTCGCCTGGGGGACGCAGGTCACCGCCAAGAGCGGCGGCAAGGTCTATGGCCTGCAGGACATGGCCGCGCAGTATCCGGCGCTGCAGATGTGGCTGCGCCAGCGCGGAAAGGACACCTACAACGGCACGAAACTCGGCTACACCGCCGACGATCTGACCGAGTGGTTCCAGTTTTGGGTCAACGCCAAGAAAGCCACGCCGACCGCCGACATCACGCACGTCGGCAACGCGGGCGACATCAGCAAGTCGCTGATCTCCACCAAACAGGGCGCGGTCATGTATCTGTGGTCCAACCAGCTGGAGGAGGTCAGCAAGTCGACCGACCACGAGCTGGGACTGGTGCCGGTGGCCGGTCCGCTCACCGCGGCGTGGGCCAGGTCGTCGATGTACTGGTCTGTCTACAGTGGATCGAAATACCAGGAGCAGGCGCTGGACGTCATCAACTTCCTGGTGAACGACCCGGAGGCCGGAAAGATCCTCGGCGCCGAGCGCGGCCTCGCGCCGAATCTGAGCGTACGCGCCGCCGTCACGCCGTCGCTGACCAAGGCGATGCAGACCTCGGTGGCATACGAGACAGCGCTTTCCTCGAAGTTCAGCGCGACTCCGCCACCGCCGCCGAAAGGTCACGTGCAGGTGCGCAAGCTTCTCACCACGGCGGCCGAAAGCGTCCAGTTTGGCAAGGCGACACCGGCCGCGGCCGCGAAAGCCTTCGTGCCACAGGCGACCGCGGCGTTGGGCGGCACCTGACCATGGCTGTCACCACCTCACCCGCACCGACGGCGCCGCCGCGTACGCCGCCCAAGCGCCGGAAACCGCCGCGCCGCGAGGCCATCGCCGGCTATGTCTTCATGTCGCCGTGGCTGCTCGGTTTGCTTGCTATCACTGCGATCCCGATGCTCTACTCGCTCTATCTCAGCTTCACCGACTTCGACCTGCTCGGCAGCCCGGACTGGGTCGGTTTCGCCAACTACAAACGGATGTTCACCGGCGACCCGCAATACTGGCACGCCGTCGTGGTCACCGTACTCTTCGCGGTGATCTCGGTGCCGCTCAAGCTCGCGGCCGCGCTCGGCGTCGCGTTGTTGCTGAACCGAAAACGGCGCGGAACCGGCATTTTCCGCGCCTTGTTCTATCTGCCGTCGCTGCTCGGCAGCAGCGTCGCGCTGGCGATCGTCTGGCAGGCGATGTTTGGCGGCAGTGGCGCTTTCAATGCTTTTCTGCGGATTTTCGGCATCCACGGCGAGCCGTGGGTCAACGACCCGAACACCGCGCTCGGCACGCTGGTCCTGCTGGCGGTCTGGCAGTTCGGCGCGCCGATGGTGATTTTCCTGGCAGGTCTCAAACAGATCCCGCAGGACCTCTACGAGGCCGCCGACGTGGACGGCGCCGGCAGACTGCGGCAGCTGGTCAACATCACGTTGCCGATCCTGTCACCGGTGATTTTCTTCAACCTGGTGCTGGAACTCATCCACGGTTTCCAGGGGTTCACCGCCGCGTTCGTGATCAGCAACGGCACCGGCGGACCGACCGACTCGACCATGCTCTACACGCTTTATCTTTACCTGCGCGGATTCGGTGACTTCCAGATGGGATACGCGTCCGCGATGGCCTGGGTCTTCGTACTCGCCATCGGCCTGCTCACCGCGATCATCTTCTCCACCGGCCGGATGTGGGTCCACTACAGCGACGCGGGTGAGCAGTGATGGCCGCCGTGACCGCGAGTCCCGCCGTGCGCGTCCGCCGGATCGCCGGTGTCGTCGTCCTGCTGGTGATTCTGGCGATCGTGCTCTATCCGCTGCTGTGGATGGTCGGCACCACACTGAAATCCCCGCAGGAGATCGGCAGCAACCTGTCGATCTTTCCGCAGCAGGTCACCTGGCAGAACTTCGCGGACGGCTGGAACGGCCTGCCCGGCATCACCTTCGACCGGTTTTTCGTGAACAGCACGCTCATCGCGGCACTCGTGGTGGTCGCCAACATGGCGTCCTGCCTGGTCACCGCGTACGCGCTGGCACGGCTGCGGTTTCCGTTGCGGCGACTGTGGTTCGCGATCATGATCGGCACGCTGCTGTTGCCGCAGCACGTGCTGATCGTGCCGCAATACGTGCTGTTCCGCACGTTCGGCTGGATCAACACGCCGTTGCCGTTGGTCATCCCGAAACTGCTCGCCACCGAGGCGTTTTTCGTGTTCCTGATGGTGCAGTTCATGCGCGGCATCCCGCGTGAGCTCGACGACGCGGCGAAAATCGACGGCTGCAGTCCCTACGGCGTGTTCCGGCACGTCATCCTGCCACTGTCCCGGCCAGCGCTGGTCACCACGGCGATCTTCTCGTTCATCTGGACGTGGAACGACTTCTTCACACAGCTCGTCTATCTGAACGATCCGACGACGTACACGATCCCGGTGGCATTGCGGACGTTCCTCGACTCGTCCGGCTCCAACCAGATCGGTCCGATGTTCGCGATGGCCGTGCTGTCACTGCTGCCGGTCTTCCTGTTTTTCCTGGCCTTCCAACGATTGTTGGTGGAAGGCATCAACACCAGCGGCCTGAAGGGGTGACCTGCATGCGGACCGACTGGCGAGAGGTCGTACGCGCCGGCAGTGACCTGGCGATCATCGGCTTCGTCGTTTTGCTGCTGTCGTTGCCGATCCTGACCGCCGGCGCCGCACTCGGCGCCGGATCGGCGGCCGTACGACACTGGTGCGACCATCGTTCGCTCCCGTCGGCGCGCGCCATCGCCGGCTGGTTCGGCCGCGGCCTGCTGCCCGGCCTCGGCGCCACCGTCGCCGCTTTTGTCGTCGCCACTGCACTGTTTCTGGACGTACGCGCCGTCGCCGCCGGCATCGTCCCCGGCGGCATGGTCGCGCTCGCCGTGACCGTCCTGGCGACCGCGTACGTCATCGGAATCGCCGCACTTACGGTCGTCCAGGTCGGCCGCACCGACGGCCGCCACTGGATCGCCGGCCTTCGCACCGCCGTCCGGTTGGAACGACGTACGGCCGCCGCCACCGCGATCCTCTGCGTTCTCGTGGTGATGGCGGTCTTCCTCGGCAGCGTCCTGCCGGCCACAACGCCGTTGGTGGTCGCTTTCGCACTCTTCGCCGCCCACGTCACCACCCGCCGGATCGGCGTCTGACACCCCGAACCGCAGCCGCTGCTCTATTCTCGTCGCATGACGGGGAAGTCTTTTCCTTTTGTCGGCAGGGATCGGGAGATCTCTGCCGCGATTGGCAGCCTCCGCGGCGGTGGTGCGGTCGTCTTCGGTCCGGCCGGCATCGGCAAGAGCCGGCTGATCGCGGAGGCGGTGCGCCACTGCCGACGCGTCGGCTATGCGCCCGTTGCGGTGTACGGGACACGAGCGGCCGCGGAAGTCCCGCTCGGTGCGTTCGCCTCGGTGCTGCCGCACGACGTACTCGGTGACCAGAGCGGACAGGCATTGCAACTGGCCGCCGAGGCGTTGCGGCGGGTGGCCGGGCCACGGCGGCTCGTGGTCGCGGTCGACGACGCGCCGCTGCTGGACGAGACTTCCGCGGCAGTGGTGGAAAACATCGTCCTGCATGGCCAGGGCGGCGTCCTGCTCGGTGTCCGCGAGAGCGAACCCTCCGGTCACCTGGAAAACCTCTTGTGGCGCGACGAGCTCAGCAGGATCGACCTGGCGCCGCTGGCCGAGGCCGACGTGCTCGAGTTGATGCGGCGGCGGCTCGACGGGCCGGTGGATCCGGCCGCCGCGGCCTTTGTCCTGTCGGTCACCGGGGGCAATCCGCTGTTCGTACGCGAAGTCCTGCGATCCGGTCTGGCTGCTGGTTCGCTGCGCCATGATTCCGGCAGATGGCGCTGGTGCGGTCCGCTGACCGTCACACCTGGGCTGGCGGAGATCGTCGCTGCCAGGATTGGCGAGCTCTCATCCTCCGACCGTGACGTCCTGGAGGTGCTGGCATACGGAGAGCCGGTCGGCATGTCGATGCTGTCGAAAATCGCGCCTGGCGGGGATCTGGAAAGTTTGGAGGAGCGCGGCCTCATCGCCGTAGCGGCAAATCGCCGACGCATCGAAGTGCGGCTCGGACATCCGCTCTATGGCGAACAAATCAGGACGCGCGCGTCCCGGATACGTGTCGACAGACATCGTCGCGCACTTGCCGACGCGGTCCAGGCTGCTGGCGCGAGGCGCTCCGGTGACGTGCTTCGAGTCGCCGTGTGGCTGTTGGACGGCAATGCCGATGCGCCTGCGGAGTTGCTGGCCGAGGCTGCGAACCACGCCTATCGTGCCTTCGATCCGGCGCTGGCGTACCGGATCGGCCGGCACGCGCTGACCACTGGAGGTGGCGCGACAGCGGTCGCGGTCGTCGCCAACAGCCTGGGTTTCAACCTGCGTACGGACTCCGCCGAGGAACTGTTCGCGAGCATCTGGCCGAGTCACCGCGGCAGTCGAATCGGGACAGCGATCCGTCGAGACCATCGACCGTGATCCGATGCGCACCCAGGTGCAGGTCGTCTACCCCGACGTGGTGTCGCTCGGCGGTGATCCTGAGCGCGCGCTGCAGATGCTGCACACCGTGGAAGAAGTGCTTGCCGAACGCGGATTGGCGATGCCGTGGTCGTTGGCGATCAACCTGGCTCGTTGCTTCACGTTGCTGCGTCTGGGTCGACCTGAGGAGGTCGTACGGATCTCGGCCGCTGAGATCGCGCGGCTGGACGGCTGGAACATGGGCGTCGTCTCGATGACCGCCACATCGGCGATGGGCCACAGAATGTGCGGCCGCGCCGAGCAGGCGTTGGAGATCCTTGGACCAGCCCTGCGAATCTGTCGTGCGGGCGGGCCGTTCACGTCCTCGTTGTTCTGCTTCGCCGAGGCCGCACATTCCGCCGCGCTGCTCGGCGACGTGGACAGCGCCCGGAGCTTCACCGCCGAGGCCGGCCAGCACGCCCCAGACGCCTGGGGTAGCGCACGGTTTTGGCTCGACATCGCCCATCCTTGGATATCGGCCGCAGCTGGCGACATCGACGCGGCCGTACGGCAATGCCGTGAAAACGCCGACAGAATCCGCGATCTTGGTGCGGTCGCCTTCGAGCTGATCGGCCTGCACGACATCGTCCGCCTCGGCCGACCGGACACGCCCCGCCGCCGTCTCACCGAACTGGCATCCACGACGAGCGGACAATGCGCGTCGTTGTACGCGCGGCACGCACAGGCGTTGGCTGACGCCGACGGCACGGCCCTCACCGCGGTCGCCGATGATTTCGCCGAGCTGCATATGTGGCTCTACTCGGCGGAAGCCGCAACGCAGGGCGCGTTGGCATTCAAGGCCGCCGGAGCCGCCGTGAGATCGCGCGTGGCGAGCGCTCAGGCCGCTGAGCGGCTGCGCCACTGTCCTGGCGTTCGTACCCCGGCGCTAGCCGGACTGGTCACCCCGGAGCTCACCTCCCGAGAACGCCAGATCGCCGAGCTCGCGGCCGGTGGCCTCAGCAACCAGCTGATCGCCGAACGCCTTGGACTTTCCCGCCGTACGGTGGAAAACCACCCCTACACCACGTACACGAAACTCGGCGTGAGCACGCGTTCCGATCTCGCCGGCATCCTTGGTCCAGATCGGTCGACCAACCGCAGAGCCAACGCCCCGAACCGATGGAATAGTCGGCCCGGGTTCGGTTTGTGGCTGGGGCGCCGGAGGTCATGGCGTCCCGGTGGGTGGCGAAAAGGTCCAGTACGTGGGATCGGAAGGTGTATGTAGCGCCAAATGTCTGTCTTGTGAAATTCGCGGATGGTGTGAATGTCGAGCTACTAGCGCTGGATGTAGGAAACGAGGCCTTGGCACCGCAGGTTCGTCGGAGGTTGTGATGCCTGTGACTGCTGAGGCTGGTAATGCTGCTGTGACTGTTTGGTCGACCAGGTGGGTGCTGCCTGCGCCAGACGCACGTAAGGCGTCCCTACTACCAACACAACCCGGCAAGACAGACAGTCAGGGCCGGGTTGGCCGAGGCGCGGACCTCGGCGTGGAGCGGGTGACGGGAATCGAACCCGCATGACTAGCTTGGAAGGCTAGGGCTCTGCCATTGAGCTACACCCGCACGACTGCCTCGACAGCCTACCGAAGCCACCACCGGCCCGCAGTGACCGGCTGCCTCACAACCGCCATCGCGCCACATCGTAGACTGACCGCACCGGGGTGTAGCGCAGTTTGGTAGCGCACTCGCTTTGGGAGCGAGGGGCCGTGGGTTCAAATCCCGCCACCCCGACCAACAGAAGGGCCAGGTCATCGCGACCTGGCCTTTCGGGTCTCTACAGACCGCGGTCGTAGAAGTCCGCTGGTTCGCCGAAGCCGCCGCCGGTGGACAGTGCCAGCACCGGCTCCTCACCGTCGGCCGAGCCGCCGCGAAGGCCGGGTACGCGCCACGCGGTCTCGGCGATGACGTGGCCGTCTCCCCTGCTCAGGTCGGCGGTCACGTCCCAGCCGTGCTTGCCGCGCTGCAGCTCGATGTAGAAGACGATGTCCTTCGGTGTCGCGGTGCCGCGGCGGCCGACGCTGATGTGGCCGCGCGGAGTCAGCGCCGACTCCAGGTGCGCGAAACCGCGCCACCGCCGCAAGCCGTTGAACCGGCCCAACAGGGTCTCAAACGGCATGGTCATAGCTGGTCCCACCCCAACTGATGTGACATTTGGCCTGAACAGGCACTGAATCTAACGGCGCCGGCGAGCCGATCGCTGTCAGTTCGCTGTCGCCTCGCTGTCGTACGGCCAGACGTCCAGGCACGGCTGGCTGCCTGACCGTGCCGACCGGGCTTCCCCGACGGCCGGATGGCCGCTGTCGGACGCGCCGCCGCCAGCCGCTCGCCGATTTTCCGGCATCCGGCTGCGAAACCCCTCGCGACACCCATAATCGATAGCGCTGGTGCAACGCGCGCCATACCGGTACGGTCCCTCCGATACCAGCGGTCGCCGCGCCAGCGAGGTAGACAGGTACAACGGCGTACTGGGGAGGTGCGGCATCCGAGCGGAAGTGGATCTCGCCGCGTCGCCTCAGAGCGCGCGAGCGGCGCGTACGTTCGTCGCCGAAGTGCTGTCCGGCTGGGACGACCACCAGCGGGTCGAGGCCGCCGCGCTGCTGGTCAGCGAGCTGGTCACCAACGCGATCGTGCACGGCGACGGACCGATCCAGCTGTCCGTCGACCGCACGCAGCATCACGCGGTGCTGCGGGTCGAGGTCGTCGACCACGGTGCCGGGGTGCCTGCGGCGCAGGTGGTGCCGGCCGACGCGCTCTCCGGCCGTGGCCTCGCCATCGTCGACGCGGTCGCCGACCGGTGGGGTGTGCAGCCGACCTCGACCGGCAAGCGGGTCTGGTTCGAGCTCTCGGACGTGTCCTAAAGAAGTGGTCAAATCGCCTGCCGTCGGATACACCAGGCTGGTGAGCGATAACGACGAGATAGTGCTCCGGCAGTGGCGTGAGGACGAGATCGAGGCCGGCCTGCGCTTCCTGACCGATCAGTTCCTGGGGACCTGGCACGACGAGAGCGTCGGACTCGAACAGCTGGTGTTCGAGTCCGAGCGGTTCATCGTGATGGCCGACGGCGACGACATCGTCGGTACGGCGGGTGCGTACAGCCGCGAGGTGACCGTGCCGGGCGGCGCCGGCGTGCCGGTCGCGGCGGTGACCGGTGTCGGCGTCTCGCCGACGCATCGCCGGCGTGGACTGTTGCGCCGGATGATGACCCATCAGCTGCACGACGTGCACGATCGCGGCCGTGAGCCGCTCGCGGCGCTGTGGGCCGCGGAGTCGGTGATCTATGGCCGGTTTGGTTATGGCATGGCGATCCGGCGCAGCCTGGTCAAGGCGGCGGTACGCGACATCCCGCTGCGCGCGGACCTGCGGCCCGAGCCGGCCGGCCGGTTTCGCCGGCTCGACCCGGCCGACGCGGTCGCCGACATGGCCGCGGTGTACGAGCAGGCACGCGGGACGCGGGTCGGGTTTCTGGACCGGCCGGGCAACTGGTGGAAGGTCAAGATCTGGGACCCGGAGTGGGAACGCGGTGGCGCCTCGCCGTTCCGGGTCGCGGTGTGGAGCGTCGGCAAGCGGCCTCAGGCGTACGCGCTCTATCGCGTCAAGGACGACGAGACGCGGGTCGGTCCGGAGGGAATCCTGCGGATCGAGGAGCTGATCGGCGTCTCCGCCGCGGCCGAACTGGCGATGTGGGACTTCATGACCAGCCTCGACCTGGTCCGGCACGTCGAGATGACCAACGCGCCGCTGGACTTTCCGGTCATGCACGCGGTGACCGACGCGCGGCGCGTGTCGATCGGGACCGGCGACACGATCTGGGTGCGGCTCGTCGACCTCGACCGCGCGCTGACGGCACGTACGTACTCGGCGCCGGTGGACGTGGTCCTGGACGTGACCGATCCGGTGTGCCCGTGGAACGTGGGTTCCTGGCGGCTGCGGGCCGAAGCCGGCAAGCCGGCGACCTGCGAGCGTACGGACGCGGCCGCCGACCTGAGCCTGTCGGTCGGCGAGCTCGGCGCCGCCTACCTCGGCGGCACCTCACTGGCCACGCTCGCCGCCGCCGGCCGGGTCGTCGAGCAGCGGCCAGGTGCGCTTCGCGAGGCGTCGATCGCCTTCCTGGAGCCAAACCCGCCTTTCTGCAACGACTTCTTCTAGGCCGGCTGGATGGCAGCGGTCGAAGTCGTCGTCGCGCACAGCCAGCGCGCGACGCTGCGCGTCGGCGACGTGTTCCTGAAGGTCGACGTCGACCCGGCGCACGCCGACGTCGAGGTCCGAGCGATGGCCATGGCACCGATACCAACCCCGGCGATCCTGTGGCGCGAGCCACCCGTGCTCGCGATCGCCGCCGTACGCGGCAAGGCGCTCGGTGTGCTCGGCGAGCCGTCGGACGCGTCGCCGGCGGCGTGGGCCGCTGCCGGCGCGGCCGTACGGCGGCTGCACGACGCGCCGTTGCCGCCGTGGCCGGGTCCTCGGCTCGACGAGGTCGTGACGGAGCTCGACAGTGAGTGCGCGTGGCTGCTCGGCAGCGGCGTACTGCCGGCCGAGGTTGTCCGGCACAACCGCGAGATCGCCGAGGCGGCGCTGCGGCCGTGGAAACCGGCGTTCATCCACGGCGACCTGCAGATCACTCACGTGTTCGTCGACGGTGACGAGGTCACCGGTGTCATCGACTGGTCCGAGGCGGCCCCCGGCGACGCCATGTACGACCTGGCCATCCTGACGCTCGGACACGAGGAACGGCTGGACGACCTGCTCGCCGGCTACGGCGACGGCGCGGACCGCGAGGTGATCCGCGCCTGGTGGTCACTGCGCAGCCTGGTGGCGTCGCGCTGGCTGATCGAGCACGGCTTCGATCCGGACGCGCCGGGATGCGAGTTCGACGTGCTCAGGGCCCGGATGCCGGAGGACTAACCCGGCTGGCAGGTCGGACACCAATAGAGGTTGCGTGCCGCCAGCTCCGCCGTACGTACCGGCGTGCCGCAGATCCGGCACGGCTCGCCGGTGCGGCGATAGACATAGCGGCCGTCGCCCGGCTGCGGTTTCGTCGGCAGCCGCTTGCGGTGCTCGGGTCGCAGCGTGGTGATCCGGCCGGTGCGTACGCCCGCCTTCATCAGCCCGACCAGGTCGCTCCACAGCTCCAGCCACTCGGCTTCGGAGAGGTCGCGGCCTGGCCGGTACGGATCCATGCCGGCCCGATAGAGCACCTCCGCGCGATAGACGTTGCCGACGCCGGCCAGCACGCTCTGGTCCATCAGCAGCTGCGCGATCGGCGCGCGGCTGCGCGTGAGCCGCTTGTACGCGCGCGCCGGATCGGCGTCACGGCGCAGCGGATCGGGACCGAGCCGCGCGGTGATCGCCGTCTTCTCCGCGGCGGTGAGCAGCGTGCAGGCCGCCGGTCCACGCAGGTCCGAGTACGCGTCGGCGCCAACCATCCGCAGCCGCACCTGGCCGACCGGCTCCGGCGGACCGTCGCCGTTGGCCAGCTCGGTGGTCACGAACGTGCCGTAGAGACCGAGGTGGACGTGGATCCAGTCGTCGCCGTACGCGTGGAAGAGGTGCTTGCCGTACGCGTCGGTCCGCTCCAGCACCCGGCCGTCGCAGCGCGCGGCGCCGGCGGCGAAGCGGCCCTGCGGGCTGGACAGCCGTACGGCGGTGCCGGCATAGCGCTTGCGGTGTTCGGCGGCGAGCCGGTGAATCGTGTGGCCTTCAGGCAAGATGGACCTTCTAGGAGGTGACGGTGGGTCAGAAGCGGCACTCACATGATGCTGCGCGGCGCCGGCGGCGGTTACGGCCGGGCCGCGGTCCGGACGCGCGCGCCGCGCAGCAGGCCAGCCAGCCGGAGGAAGCGGTCACCGAAGCGGTCCCAGAAGACGTGGTCACAGAAGAAGTGGTCACGGCGCCGCCACCAGTCGCCGAGGCACCGAAGCCGACCGAGCCGGTGCCCGCCCCACCGCCATCGCCATCGCCGCCGCAGCCGGCCCGACCGCCGGCCCGCCGGCCGCGTTCGGGTGGAGCACCGGCGCCGGCGCCGATCCGTGAGGCGACCGGCGGCCTGCGTGGCCTGGTCGGTGCCGGACCGACGCAGCTGCCGCCGGCGATCGCCATGCGTGCGCGCGACGCGTCGCGGCCGACCGACGACGACATCGCCACCGCGGAGCGTGACCTGGTCATCGTGCGCCGGCATTGGACGCCGCCGGAAAATAGCTAGATGTCACCAAAACCTGGCCGCATCCGGATCTTTGCCGGCATGTGGGCGGCCGGAAAAACAAAATGAAGGAATGAAGAAGATTTCTTTGTTCCTGATGGCCGCGGTGCTCTGCGCCGCCATACTGTCCGTCGCGACTCCGGCACAGGCGAGACTCGCCCAGGATCCGCCTTATCCGGTGCCAACCAAGGTCGTCGTCGACTCCGCGTGGGTGCGTGACGGGGCGAGCTTCGACTACGGCAAGTACGTCGCGACCGCCTATCGCGACGATCCATTCGTCATCACGCGTTCGGCGACCACCGACGGCAACAGCTGGTCGTATGGAAGCCTGTGGCGCGGCGGAAGCATTGTCGCCTACGGCTGGATCCCGACCGACTATCTGCGGCCGGTCTGAGAAACCGGTTGCCGCAGGACGGTCCTGAGCTTGGCGGCGTCGATTTTACGTGGATCGCTCAGGTAGATCTCGTGATGCTCACCCGCCTCGCGCAGGCCGTTCGCCGGAATGAACTCCGAATGTAGCCGCGCCAGCGCCGGCGCCTCGTCGTCGTACGAACCGACGTGCATGAGCTGCGCGCACCGACCCTCGCGCAGCTCCACGCGTCGTACGCCTCCGATCGTCGGCGCCTTTTTCTTTGCCAGAGCCGTTTCCACCGCATCCTTGATGAGGTCCGCGGTGATCCAGGCCGGCTGGCTGATCAGCATCGTCCAGCTCCACAGGTCCTTGGCGCCGACGGTGAAGACCGAAGGATCGTCGGAATACCAGAGGCCTTCCAGTGGTCCTACGACGAAATCGCGGCCGAGGCCGCGTTTGCTCGCGAATTTCAGCGTGTACGCGACGGTGTAAAGCGCCTGCACAGCGCGCGCATAAGCCTCGGCGGTGTTCGGATTGCCTTTGCCGTCAATGCCGATGAACTGCTGGTCCGGCACGTCCACCAACTGCCAGTCGGTGTTTTTCGGCGCGTAGAAGGCTTTCAGCTCACGCTTGATGTCGTAGGTCATCGGATCTCCTGACGATAGTCGGAAAGCCACCTCTGCTCGGCGCGCAGCTGGCCGAGCGCGTAGTCGAAGATCGCGCGTACGAACTGCGGCACGTCACCTTTGGCGGCCTTGCTGACCGCCGCGATGCGGTCGGCCAACGCCGTGGCACGTTGGTCGAGGGCCGCGGCGAACCGCTCGGGCGGCACGACCGGCTGGCTGGCCAGGCCGACCAGCAGCGGCGGAAACAGCGGACGAAGCTCGGCGACCGCCGCCTCGGCGGCAGCGGCGCAGGCACTGACTCCGTCAGCGGTCGGCTCGTACACCCGGCGGCGGCCGTGTCCCGGCACGTCGGCGATCAACCCTTTGGACCGTAGTTTCGCCAGCAGGTAGTAGATCGAGCTGAAGCCGATCTCGGTCCACTCGCGCATGCCGCGCTCGGCGATGACCTCCTCCAGCTCGTAACCGTGCCGCGGCTTCTCCACAAGCAGACCGAGGAGGGTCAGCTCGGCCGGCGTCAGATCTGACGGCATGTCGATTATCCTAGCACTAGGATAATTGGCTACGTGGTCAAGCTCACCCGCTTGGCGGCAGCGGCCGGAAATCGGCCGGCACGCATTCGGTAGGCTGTCCGTTGATTGATGTTGTGCGGCGGGGGCGCCGTTGTTCATACGGTGATCAGGCGCAACCAGGGTGGTGAAACAACAGTGGCGGCCGTGGAACCCTCACAGCAGAGGGCCATCGAGGTGGTGAAGGCCGACCTCGTCCGGCACTGGCGGCTGCTGGTGGCGCTCGGCGCGATCCTCGTCTTCGTGGTGATGACCGCCGACATTCTGGTCGAGGGCTCGCTGCGCGCGTTCGACGGCACGATCGCTGAGATCTTCGACACACGCACCGGCGTATCGCTGCGGACGATCCTGATCCCGATCGCGTTCATCGGCGAGGATCGCTCGGCGGTCGCGTTCATCGCGGCGATCCTGGTCATCGCGACGGTGACGACCCGCAGCCTGCGTCCCGGCCTGACCGTGGTCGGCACCATGGCGGCCAACTTCGTGGTCATCGAGGTGACCAAGTTCGCGTTCGGCCGCACCGCACCGGACACCGGTGAGGACTTCTTCGGCGGCGGCGCGCTGTCATATCCGTCGGGTCACTCGGCCAACACGATCATCATCTGGACGCTGCTGCTGCGCATCGTGATCGGCCTGTGGGGTCACAAGATGCCGTTCCTGCGTACGCCGATGCGGCGCTTCGCCGTGGTGGCGACGCTCGCGGTGGTCTTCGGCGGCTCACTGGTCGGCCTCAACCAGCACTGGGTCACCGACATCGTGGCCGGCTGGCTGATCGGCATCGCGCTGTCGATGCTGGCACCCTCGCCACTGCCGGCGCACCTGCAGCCGCAAAACCGTCAGCGTACGTCCGCCAACACGAGCCCGGCCCGGGCCTTCGGGACAAACCAGGTGCTCTTGCGCGGCATCTTCTCGCGGGCCAGGTTGACCGACACGAAGTCGTCGACCGAGACCGGCGACACCAGGACCGCGGCGACCCCGGAGCCGGTGTCCACCTCGGCCGCCAGCCACGACGGGCCGTAGTCCCCACCGACATAGCTGATCCGCTTGTCGTCCGCGGACATGCCAAGCACCTGGCCGAAAAACACCCGCTCGATGACGGCGTGGTCCAGCCGGTCGGCGACGCCGCCGCCGCTCGCCGGCAGCGTCAGCTCGTACGTTTTCCCCGCCGCGTAAAGGATCGCGACACCGGCGGGCGGCACGACGGGTCCGCTCGCCGACTCGCGTACGCCGACGCCGTTGTCGGCCAGCCTCTCCAGCACGGACGGCAGGTCGGTGTCCCACTCGCGAATCAGCCGGTCGTATGGCGCGATCCGCACCGAGTCGGGCGTCGTGATGACGGCCAGGAAGCGCTCCAGGCCGGCCTGCTGCGCGGACAGGCTCCGGTGGTTGCCGTCGGCGACGACCAGCTCGCCGGCACCGGCGAAGGCGAGCAGTCGCTCGTCACCGGTCACCCAGATCTCGTGCCGCCGGCCGGCCGCGTCGACGTCGGACACCACCGGATCGCTCTGCATCGCCTCGATCAGCGCGCCTTTGAGCTGGTCACCCTGCGCGGTCTGGATCAGCAGCACCGGCGACAGCAGCGTGCCGAGCCGCCGCGTCAGCTGCGTACGCTCCACGACCTTCGCCGGAAACACGTCCTCGTTGCGTACCACCAAACCCGGCTCGTCGGCGCGGGTCGAGATCTGGTCGGTCGCGACGGCGGCGAAGACGCCATAGGAGACCTCGTCGCCGTCGGTGATCCGATAAGGCGCGACGAAGTCCTCGACGCGCTCGTACGTGCCGTCCGCCTTCTGCGCCGCCAGCCGCTGCGCTGCGGCCTCCAGCGATGCGGCGAAGTCCAGGCCGTCCCGCACCGCCTCCGGCGCGCGGTGCGGCATCTCGACGGCCAGCGCCGAGCGCGGATTGTCGCGGACGATCGTGGTGATCTCGGAATCGGTGGCGAACTCGTCGTAGTTGGGCGCACCTGTGCCGCCCGCCGACACCCACCCCTGACTGATCGCCGCGACCGGCCGCTGAGTGCTCACTCGCCGAACGTTAGTCGAAGATAGGACCGATCGTACGAGTGCGCTTGATCTCGTAGAAGCCAGGCACTCCGGCGACCATCAGCGTGCCGTCCCACAGCTGCGCGGCCAGCTCGCCCTTGGGCGCCGGCGTCACCACCGGTCCGAAGAAGGCGATCGTCTTGCCGTCGGATCCCGGCACGTGGATGACCGGCGTGCCGACGTCCATGCCGACCGGGTCCATGCCTTCGTGGTGCGACTTGCGTACGGCCTCGTCCAGGCCCGTGTCGTCGGCCGCGTCGACCAGATCCGCCGGAAGTCCGGCATCGGCCAGCGCGCTGGCGATCACGTCCTTGACGGAGACATCGGTGCCTTCGGCGAACAGGTTCTGGCCGCCCGGGTGGATGCGCGTGCCGATGGCGGTGTAATAGTCGCGCAGCGCGTCCGACCCGAGCCGCTGCTCGACCGCGATGCCGACGCGTACCGGCCCCCACCCCTTCGCGATGCCGTCCCGGTACTGCTCCGGCAGGTCATCGCGGCCCTCGTTGAGCACGGACAGGCTCATCACGTGGAACCTGGTCGTCACCGGACGGACCTTCTCCACCTCCAGCATCCACCGGGACGTCATCCAGGCCCATGGACAAAGCGGGTCGAACCAGAAGTCTGCGATGACCGGAGCCTCTGTTGTCGGTGTCGACACGGATGTTCCTTTCTGCGGCAAAAGATGCCTCAGCGACCTCGTACGAACAGGCGCTGACACATGCGTTTTTGGCTATCAGCACCCTCCTCGACCGGCATATTCCCGCCAGGCTGGCATCATGGCTTACGACCGCTGCGTACCCGTGCAGCAACTACCCCAGGTAGAAGGAGTGCGACGCCGTGCCAGGAAGCAACCTCACCCGCGTGGAGGCCCGTGAGCGCGCCGATCTGCTTGCGGTCGATTCCTATCAGGTGTGGCTGGATCTGACCGACGGCGCCGGCAATCCCGGCCAGCGGACGTTCCGGACTCGCACCGAGGTTCGGTTCACCGCACGGACCTCAGGTGCATCGACCTTCGTCGACCTGCTCGCCGACAAGATCCACTCGGCCACTCTCAACGGCCAGCCGGTGGACGTGTCGGCGTACGACCCGCAGGACGGCATCCAGCTGACCGGTCTGCGGGCCGACAACGTCCTCGTGGTGGACGCCGACGGCCTCTACACCAACACCGGCGAGGGCCTGCACCGGTTCGTCGATCCGGTCGACGACGAGGTCTATCTCTACAGCCAGTTCGAGACCGCGGACGCCAAGCGGGTCTACACCTGCTTCGACCAGCCCGACCTGAAGGCGACCTTCAGCTTCCACGTCACCGCGCCGGCGCACTGGCGGGTCTTCTCCAACGCCGCGCCGGAAAGCTCCGAGCCGACGGCCGAAGGCGCGCAGACCGTGCATTTCGCGACCACCAAACGGATCTCGCCGTACATCACGGCGATCGTTGCCGGACCGTACGAAGGTGTCACCGACACGCACGACGGCATCGACCTGGGCATCTTCTGCCGCGCATCGCTGGTGCAGTATCTGGACGGCGACAACCTGCTCGACCTCACCCGCAAGGGCTTCGACTGGTATCACGAGCAGTTCGGTTTCCGTTATCCGTTTGGAAAGTACGACCAGATCTTCTGCCCGGAATACAACGCCGGCGCGATGGAAAACGCCGGCTGCGTGACGATCCTGGAGGACTACGTCTTCCGGTCGAAACCGGTCGAGTACACGCTCGAGCGCCGCTGCACGACCGTGCTGCACGAGATGGCGCACATGTGGTTCGGCGACCTGGTCACCATGCGCTGGTGGGACGACCTGTGGCTGAACGAGTCGTTCGCGGAGCTGGCCTCGGCGCTGTGCCAGTCGGAGATCGACTCGCCGTTCGCCGAGGTCGCCTGGACCTCGTTCGAGAACATCGAGAAGTCGTGGGGTTACCGGCAGGACCAGCTGCCCTCGACGCATCCGATCGCCAGCGACATCCCGGACGTGCAAGCCGTCGAGGTCAACTTCGACGGCATCACCTACGCGAAGGGTGCCGCGGTGTTGCGGCAGCTGATGGCGTACGTGGGACGTGAGGAGTTCATGCGCGGCATGCGCACGTACTTCGAGCGGCACGCCTTCGGCAACGCGACGCTGGCCGACCTGCTCGGCGTGTTGTCCGAGGTGTCCGGCCGGGAGCTGGACACCTGGTCGCAGAAGTGGCTGCAGACCAGCCAGGTCAACATCATCCGGCCGGAGATCGAGCTGGAGGCCGACGGGACGTATCGCGCCGTGTCGCTGCGGCAGGAGGCGCCGGCCGACCATCCGACGCTGCGGCCGCACCGGCTGGCGCTGGGCCTCTACGACTTCGCCGACGGCGACTTCCAGCTGCGCGAGCAGGTGGAGCTGGACGTGGACGGCGAGCTGACGCCGGTGCCGCAGCTGGCCGGCAAGACGCAGCCGGACCTGTTGCTGGTCAACGACGGCGGCCTCACCTACACCAAGATCCGGCTCGACGAGCGGTCGCTGCGTACCGTCGTGGAGCACATCGCCGAGATGAGCGACCCGCTGGCCAGGTCGCTGTGCTGGCAGGCCGCCTGGGACATGGTCCGCGACGCCGAGATGCCGGCACGCGACTATGCCACGATGGTGCTGCGCGGCATGCCGACCGAGACGGTGTCGTCGCTGATCCTGGACGGCATCCGCAACATCAACCTGGTGCTCGGCCAATACTGCGAGCCCGCCTGGTCGCTGCAGGGCTGGAAGGCGCTCAACCGTACGGCCCTGGCCACCATGCGGTCGGTCGAGCCGGGCAGCGACGCTCAGCTGCAGTGGACCCGGGTCGCCGACGACACGTCATGGGCCGGCGGCGAGGAGTCGATCGCCGAGATCCGCGGCCTGCTCGACGGCACGGTCACCGTTGAAGGCCTCAAGGTCGACCCCGATCTGCGGTGGCACCTGCTGCAGGGCCTGGCCAGCGCCGGCGCGGTCGGCGAGGCGGAGATCGCCGCCGAGCTGGAACGCGACGCCACCGCCACCGGCCAACGCAAGGCCGCCAACGCCCGCGCGTCGATCCCCACCGCCGAGGCCAAGGCCGCCGCCTGGCGGCTCGCCGTCGAGGAGGACGGCGCTCCCAACGCCATCATCGAGGCGACGATCATGGGATTCTGGCACCCCGGCCAGCTCGAACTCCTCCGCCCCTACGCCGACAGGTACTTCGCCGAAGTCGCCGACGTCTGGCGGCGCCGTACGTCCGAGACCGCGCAGAACGTCGTCATCGGCATGTTCCCGCGTCTACTGGTCGAACAGTCCACATTGGACGCCGCGGATGCGTTTTTGGCTGATCCCGAACTGCCGCCAGCGTTGCGGCGGTTGGTAGCGGAGCAGCGGGATGGGGTCAGGCGAGCGCTGGCGGCTCGGGAGCGGGACGGCAAGGCGGGGTGATTTTTGAATGGCGCCGGGGCGTACCTGCCCTGGCGCCATTTTTGTTGTGGGTGCGGCACTTTCGCTGTGTGGTGAGATCGTGCGTTTTCTGTTGTTGCGTTGGGTGGGTGGTTGGGTTTTCGCCTGCGCGGCGAGCGCTCCTGCGCGGAGGGCGACCTCATGGGAGGGGGCGCGGGAACGCCAATCGGTGTGCATAGGGGTGCGGCTGCGCGTTTGCGGGCGGGCTGGCTGGGTTTTCTGGGCTTGCTCGGTCACGTATGGGAAGCAACCCGTCGGCATGGACGCCATCACAGCGTCCGGAGTGGTGCTGGTGTGGCTACTGTGGCTGATAATGCAGGTGAGGCGGCTCGACTGCGTAATACTTGTTTAACAAGACATCAAAACGGACATCTGTTGCAGCCCAGCAGCCACAACAGCATTATCAGCCTCAATAGTCACACCCGCCACAGCCTCCAGGGGATCGCGACGGCGTGAAAGCCTTGTTTCTTGCGTCCAGCGCAAGTAACTCGACACTCATGCCATCCACGACCCTTACAAGCCGGACATTTAGCGCTCCACACGCCGTCGCGTCCCACATACTGGACCCTCACGCCACCCACCGAGACGCCACCGCAGCTCCGGCGCCCCAGCCACACTCCTGGTCCGGTTTGTCCGTTCTCCCCCGTCGGAGGAGAACGGACAAACCGGACCCACCCACAAACCAACCGCACCCGCCGCACCCAACCCAACCAACAGCGAAACCCCGCGCGCCCCTCCCCTTGAGGTCGCCCTCCGCGCAGGAGCGCCCGCCGCGCAGGCGAAAAACCAACCACCCCCCAAAACGCAACAACCAAGAAAACCCAACCACCCACCCAACGCAACAACCAGAAAACCCAACCACCCCAACCGCCCCACCAGAAACCCCACCCCACACCAAAACGCGGCGCCAGGAACCCGGCGCCGCGTGGAAAGAGCCTCGGCCCTTAGCTGCCTTTGGTGTGGTCAGCCAACATCCGCAAGCCGGTCACGATCCCGGCGGTCAAGTCTCCGCCGGCGAAGGCGGCGGTCATCGACAGGGCGGCCAGTGCGCAGATCCGGTCGGGAATACGGAGGGCGGCGCCGGAGCCGGTGACGATTTCGACCTTCTGCTGGTCGGGTGAGATGGCGATGAGGACCGACTTGGCTGGGTCGGGCAGCTCGTCGTGCAGGCGGAAGGCGTCTTCGCGCGTGTTCTCCGCCAAGGCACCGACGTAGACGCTGAAGGTCAGGCCGGACTCGCGGTCGGCGGCGGTCAGGGCCTCGTCGATGCGGATGAGTTGCCGCGAGTTGAACGGGCTCTCCCCCGGCTCCGGGTCGGAGATGTCCTTGGACTCGTTGATCGGTGGGGTGACGGTCTCACCGGACTCGGTCACCTGTACGGGAACCGGGTTGTCCTCGGTCACCACTGCACCTCCGTCACCAGCTGCCACTTGCGCCACCCTTGGACTCGGCGGCCGGCTCGCTCTGGCCGGCCGGTACGGACTCCTGCGCAGCTGCCTCGAGCTGGCCGGCGGTGGTCCGCGGAGCGCCGACCGCGCCGGCGTCGGGTGCGGCGGCGAGGAACCACACCGGAGCGAAGTCGAACGGCCGGCCGGGACGATAGCGGGTGGAGCGCCGCGCGCTCGTGCCGTACACCAGCGCGGCGATCACCAGAACGACCGCGGCGGGGATGCCGACGAAAATCCCGACGATCTCAAGTGGGGTCATGCGCTCGTCACACCTTCTGGGGTCCGAACAAATCGTGCACGGTCACCGTATCCGACCCACTCCGCGTACGCGTGATCAGGATGCGCCTGATGTGACGTACGGAGCTTGCAGTTTCATCCCCTCCCCAACACCGCGCCAAAACCGGCTCAGTTGAGGAAAGGAATGTGTACGGCCGGCGTCGCGGACAGGAAGGTGATGCCGCTCAGCACCGAGAACGCGGTGCCGATCAGGTGCGACGGCAGCGCGCCGCGGCGCTGGCGCCAGCCGAGCAACAGCCGGCCGACCAGCCGGCACATCCAGAACGGCACGATCGCGGCCACCAGCGCCAGCACGGCGGCCACGCCGAGCTCGGTGGTGAGCGTCTGCGTGTCCGTGCGCGACGCGCCGGTGACGGTGTTCAACGCGGTCACCGCGGCCCAGATCATGTAGCAGACGCCGAGGAACACGCCGCCGAGGATGGACAGCAGCCGGCCGCGCTTGGGACCGTACGACCGGCGCGACTCCGGCGGCGGGGCGGCCGGCTCGTCCAGGGTCGGCGGTTGCTGAGGCGGCTGAGGCGCCACCGGCACCTTCGAGGCACCACGCGCCTGTCCGCGCGTCTCCGGCGGCCGCGCGATGTCGACCCGCGTGCCGTTCACCGGCTCCGCCCGAGGCACCGTCGGCGCCACCGCCGCGCTCGCCTTCGCCGTCGGCGGCTTCGCGGCGGCCGCGCTGTCGGCCGGCTTGACGATCGCCGGCACGGTCGCGACGAACGACGCCGCGGCGGCGCCGGCTCCGGCACCGCTGGTGACCCGCGCCGAGCCGCGTACGGAGCGCCGGCCACCGGCCCAGGTCGCCAGGCCACCGGAGATCGGATACGCGGCCGCCAGCTCGGCGAGCCGGTCGACCCACTCCGGCAGGTCGGTGGTCAGCGGCCGGTCGCCCGGCTGGTCCATCAGCGGCTGCAGCAGGTGCTCGCGCAGCTTCGGCGCGGAGTCCAGCGCGGCCGCCGGCTTCAGGATCGACCACCGCGCGCGCGGCATCTCCGGTCCGGACACCACGGTGCTCTCCGCGACCTCGCGCGGCAGCTGTCCGGTGACCAGGAAGTATGCGATAGCCCCGAAGCCGTGCACGTCGTAGGCCGGACCGACCCGGCCGGTCAGCGCCTCCGGACCACCGGCCTTGGCGGTGAAGGCGACCGAGGTGATGTAGTCAGGCCGGTCGTAACGCGCACCGGTGAAGTCGATCAGCCGCGGGCTGCCGTCCGGCAGGACGACCACGTTGGCCGGCGTCAGGTCCATGTGCAGCACCGGACTGGCGGTCGCGACCGGATGGTGCAGGGCGAGCAGCACGTCGGCCAGGCTGCGCAACACCGGACGGCCTTCGACCTTCGGGTACGCGCCGTTGACCATGTCGCGCAGGGCCCAGCCAGGCAGGTAGTCGAGCACCTGGTACGGCACCTCGTCCGGCACACCGGCGATGCCGCGCGGCGGCAGCGTCCCCGGCGGATGCGGATGGCCGGCCATGAAGCCCTCGATCCGCCGGCAGATGCCGGGGATGCCCCGCACGTTCAGGTCGGCGAGCACCGCGTCGCCCTTGTC